>NZ_JBAPPI010000311.1:0-4453 GCF_049280035.1 Mycobacterium sp.
CTCGAAGGCTGCGGTGTGCCGATCTGAGGTGGCGGGCGGTCGGCGGGTCGGGGTTGTGGTACAGGCGGCCGGCCGGGTGGGCGTTGTTGGGTCGCGGGTCGGGTCGGGTCTAGCAGGGTGGGTTCGCTGGGTGGTGCCAGCGGCGTGGTGATGGCGTCGTGGGCGGCGTCGGCTAACTCGACGGTGGTGGCATACCGCTGGTCGGGTTTTTTGGCCATCCCCTTGGCGATGACCGCGTCAACCTGCGCGGGCACATCCGGTCGAGCGATGGAAGGCCGCGGCGGCGGGTTATTCACGTGCGCGTAGACCAGGCGCGCCATCGTGTCACCGCCAAACGGTGGCTCTCCGGCAAGGCATTCATACAACACACACGCCAGCGAATAGATGTCGACGCGAGCGTCCTCTTCGCCCCGGCCATCCAGGCGCTCCGGCGCGATGTAGGCAAACGTCCCGATCGTGTTGCCGGTCTTGGTCATTCGGGTGTCATCGGCGATGCGGGCGATCCCGAAATCGATCAGGTACGCGAAGTCGCGGTCGTCGAGCAAGATGTTGGACGGTTTGATGTCGCGGTGGATCAGCCCGATCTCATGGGCGGCATGCAAGGCTTCGGCGACCTGGCCGATGATTCGCGCCGCCCGGGCGGGTTCCAGCGGCCCGTCGGCCAGGACGGTGGCGAGGTCGCGGCCTTTGATCAGCCGCATGCTGACGAACAGCCGGCCATCGATCTCCCCGTAGTCGTAAATCGGGACTACGTGCGGGGTTTCCAATCGTGCAGCGGCCTGGGCTTCCCGACGAAAACGCCGCTGAAACTCCTCGTCCTTCGACAACCTCGTGGACAAGACCTTGATGGCGACGACCCGGTCGGTGACGGTGTCGTGGGCGCGCCATACCTCGCCCATGCCGCCCTCGCCGAGCAGCGACAACAGCCGATACCGCCCGAATGGCGTTCCGTCCACTGGCTCACCATACCCAGTCAGCCGCGTCGCCGACAGGCAAACCAGCTACTGCCCTTACTACTTCCGGGCGGTCATCGACTCCACAGTTGCAACAGTTGCAGCCTGCTGGCTGGCGAGCACCTTGCGGACGGTGCTGGCATGCCATGCTCGTCCACCTTGAGCGGTCGCGATTCCATGCTGGCGCAACCGATCACGACTGTCCGCTTCGTGTCAGCTCCCACAGTTGAACACGGAAGGACCGGGCGTTGCAGGACCCTCCCGTTACCTATCCAAGTCAGGCGATCTTGTAGTTGTAGACGGTGTGACGGCTCACACCGTATTCCGTGGCGAGTGCGGTAACAGATTCGCCCTTCGCCAGGCGTTCGCGTAGCTCACTGGCCTTCGTTTGCGAAAGTGATGCTTTACGTCCCTTGTACTTTCGAGCAGCCTTCGCGAGGGCGACCCCCTCGCGCTGGCGTTCGAGGATCACCGACCGCTCGAACTCTGCGACTGCGCCGAGCATCGACAGCAGCAGCGTATTCATCGAAGCCGAGGCCGCAGTCGAGCGGTTAGCGGTCGCGCCAGCCGATGAGGGTCTGGTGATACGCGAGATCTGGCTGCTGCGGCTGCGGGCACTGCTGGCCAAGACACACGGCGACGAGGCCGCCTATCGCGACTATCGGGATCGCTACCGCGACATGGCGAAATCCCTTGGCTTCGAGGGGCACATCGAGTGGGCCGAGGCGATGCCGTGACGGCGAGATGGCCAGTGCGGGCCGCTGGGAGCCACGCTGAGCCACTAAGCCCGCTCCGCTGGTGCCATGATGCTCAACACGACACAAGGACCGCTGAGACGCGATATGCCCTCGGCCGCAAGGAGTCTCGGCGCGTGCCGCTGTGCCAGTTGTGCCACCTGTGCCACGCGCCAGCCCTGGCACGGCGCAGGGGCGACGGGCCACAGTAGCCCCCGTCCAGCAAACATGGCTCACCTGTGCCGACGCGTAGTCCGTTAAGAGAGCCCCTGCGACCTGCACGGACGGTCGGCGTTCTCCGACACTGACCGGTCAGCTATCGCAGGCTCGTTGTCAAGCGGGTTGATGCCATCGCCGCAGGTCCGCGGGCTGCCGTGGTTGGGTGGGGGTACTGTCTGCGCGGCACGCGCCGAACACCTCATGCAAATCCGGCCCTCTCTCTCCGGCGAAAATCAGCCCGACCCTTGCAATTGCAATTCGCCGATGTAGTAGAGCCATCGTCCGAGAACACGCCCTGCTCCGCTCTCTGGGCCTGCGCTAGGGCGCAGCCAGTTATGCCAACCCCCGATTGGGGTAACAACTGGGGTAAGCTCTGGTTTTCGTCTGATCGTGGTCTTCGAAAACACCCTCTGACCTGTGTCGGGCTGACAGGATTTGAACCTGCGACCACTTGACCCCCAGTAAATAGCGGTAACGCATTTCCCAGGTCGGCGGTGTCAGGCGCCAGCTCTTGGCCGTGCATGGCGTGCACAGACGCGCAGGTCGTTCACCAACGCGCATAACGTGTGGTCCCCAATTGGTCCCCACAGTCACGCGCATCGCCAGTCCCAATTCTGACCGGGGTGCCCGGTCGGTTCGTTGGTCGAGGGTCATGCGAATGGGCGACTGACCGCCGATGGTCGGCAGGCACTCGAAGCCGACCGTTGGCTCGGCGTTCGATCGCCGGGGCGAGGATAAGCCGCAACGTCGAGCACCACCGGGGGCGGCCGTGTCGGATTATTGGGGTCCGCTTGAGCCGGCGCCGAGCAGCAGCGCTACGCCCGCCCGGCCGGCCGGAAAGTTGGCCGATCGCTCAACGTAGTACACATCGTGTTGATCGCAGTAGGAACGGACAGCGCGCGGTCGCCGATAACGTTGAACCCGCTGAACTAAAACCCGATCTGTTCGTATTGCATTGCGGGAGTAGCGAATTCAGTTTTGGAATCTGCGCTGCAGCCCAGGGGCTGATCAGCCGCGGTAGCGCGGCCGCCGCCACCAGTTGGTCCCAGGTCATCCAGACCCACTCGGCGACCTCGTCGGGGTTCGGGTCGATCGGCCCGGCTGCGCGTACGCAGTACACCGGGCAGGTTTCGTTTTCCACGGTGCCGTCGGCGTCGGTGGCGCGGTGGGGGGATTTGGCCATCTGCGACACGGGTCCTGACCTGGCGAATCGGTATCTGATCGTCGTCCGTGCTGGGGTTGACCCACTCGAATGTTGAGCGGCCGGATTAGGGGTTGAGTTGGGCCGGGGCGACTCGGCAGCCGGCGGCTTGGGCTCCGGTGTGCAGGCGTCGGTCCCAGACGGCGACGATTAGGCCGGGCTCACCGACAGCCAACGCGCTGGCCAGATGAACAGCGTCGGCTCCGCGCAAGGCATGGGCTCGGGCGAGGTGGCCGGCGTGCTGTTCAACCGTCGCGGTGAGTTCGACTGGGAGGGTGGCGGCCCAGAAGTCCTCCCAGTCACGCTCGGCATCGGCGAGCTCGGATTCGGCTAGGTCGTGATTGCGGGCCGCTGCAGCGAGTGCGGCGCGGACTTCGGGGTAGGCCAGACGGCTGGACAATGCGGCGTCGCAGCCGTCCCAGAGCGCGGACGCCAGCGAACTCCCTGTTTCGGTGGTGAGAAGTTTGACGAAGGCGCTGGCGTCGAAGTACACGAGCGGCACCGGTCAGCGCCGCTGGTCGCTGACGCGGTCAGACACCGGCCGCCGCGGTCGGGGTCCGGACCGTCCCGCAGCGACGGGCCGCTGCGCGGCGGCCTTGCCAATCACGCCTTCGGCCGTGAGACGCTCCAAGGTGCCTGCGCTGTCCAGCGCAGCGAGTCGCGCGACCGGAATCCCGCGGTCGGTGATGACGACCTCACCACCAGCCCGAGCTCGATCGAGCCAATCGCTGAGGTGCGCGCGCAACTCACTCACGGATACATCCACACCGTGAACTGTACACTCACTGAACCGTGATTTGTACATGTCACTACTGAGTGCGGCAACGACGACCTGAGAGATTGACCTGCGCAAGCCGGAGGCGAGGTGGCAACGGGCCGATACACCGATTCGTCCGCGGTGTTGGCGATGCCGAGACGGTCGATGTCATGGTGGCTGGTCGCCTTCCGTCCAAGTTGCATCCGAAGGTGTTGCGGCGGAAGGTGTTTGCCGTCCCCCCCAACGTTATCTGCACCCCGACCGGCAATCCGTGACGAACGCTGGGGACCTGCTCTCCCGCCACCTGTGGTCCCCAAATGGTCCCCAACTACGGGTCATCTCGTCTTGACAACGATCACATCATAGCAGGTCAGAGCCTGTTTTATATGGTCGGGCTGACAGGATTTGAACCTGCGACCACTTGACCCCCAGTAAAGTGCGCTACCAAACTGCGCCACAGCTCGGTGCCGCCAAACAGATCATCGGCAGCAGGTGGAAAGCCTACAGCAGACCGCGAGGCTGGCCCCATCCCAACGCGACGTGGCACCATCGCGCAGGTGGGATCCAGACCTGTCGACGAGCAACACCT
>NZ_JBAPPI010000312.1:0-7267 GCF_049280035.1 Mycobacterium sp.
CTGAAGCAAGCGACTCTGGAGTTGATGACGACTCCCCAGCAGCCAGGACACACGGCTCAACAAGTCGAAGCTGCGAATGATGCTGCCCGAGAAGCCATCGCAAAGACACCAAACACTGCAGATCCGCTGCTGGCTCCCAACTATCCGGCGATCGCGGGACAGCGGCTGTTCGGCTTTGGCTGGGATATCGATACGGACTATTCCAAGCCGCGGGGCCTGATCTTTCCCATCGGTAGCTTTGGCGCCACAGGCTTTACCGGTACCTCGATGTGGCTGGACCCAGGCTCAGATACCTACGTGATTCTGCTGGCGAACTCAATCCTGGTGCGAGGCAGTCCACCGATCTCGAGGCTGCGAGGCGACGTGGCTACGGCGGCAGCCCAGGCCTTGCGTCTCTAAATTGAAAAGTCGCTCTGAGGCGGGCAATTCGCCTACTGATTCGGCTTCAGCCCGCCTCGGCTGCGCGCTCCGAATCGTCAGTGCTATGCCCGCGCCACTTCCGGAATCCGCTGCGCGCGGCGAATGCGCCGACGATCGCGGTCACACACCACACCGCGATCGCCGTGTATGCCAACACCGGCGATCGGTTCCCGATCGAGGCGCCCAGCGCGGTGTAGACGAAAGCCCGCGGTACCGAACCGATGAACGCGCCAACGGCCATCTGCCACAACGGAACTCCGAACGCCCCGAACGCATACGACGCCAGCGCATCCGATAGTCCGGGAATGAAGCGCTGACCGACCACCGCCCACAGCCCGCGTCGTTCGATCAGCGCGTCGATGCGGTCGGCACGTTCGGTTCCCAGCAGCGCCCGCGCGCTGTCCCGGCCAGCTCGACGGCCGACCAGGCTCGCGACGACCGCGGTGCCCACCGTCGCGCCCAGTGTCACCAAGACGCCCAGCACCGGGCCGAAGAGCAGCCCGCTGCTGGCGGCCAGGATCGGGCCGGGCACGAAGATCGCGCCGAGGACCGCCGACACCACGATGTAGGTCAGCGGCGCCGCCGGCCCAGTTGCCTTGACGGTGCGCCGCACGTCCTCGATGTCGACAACGTGCCGCACGGCCAGCAGATAGAACAGCGCGACCAAGAACGCGGCGAACACGGCGAGCCGCACGATGTGGCGTCGTCGCGATGTCGATGCCGAACCCTCGTCGTCGACCATGGTGACCGCGATTCTTCCGTACGGCCGGTTCACGTAGGGTCACATGGCGTGAGAACCGATGACGACAGCTGGGAGATCACCGAGAGTGTCGGCGCGACGGCGCTCGGCGTGGCGGCGGCGCGCGCGGCCGAAACCGAGAGCGACAATCCGCTGATCAGCGATCCGTTCGCGCGGGTCTTCCTCGACACGGTCGGCGACGGAGTGTGGGACTGGTTCGGGGCTCCTGAGCTGCCCGCCGAGGTCGTCGAAGCCGAACCCGCGCTGCCAGTGCGGATGAAGTCGATGGTCAGCTATTTCGCTTCGCGGACTTTGTTTTTCGACACGTTCTTCCTCGACGCCACCCGCGCGGGCATCCGTCAGGTGGTGATCCTGGCGGCCGGCCTGGACGCGCGGTCCTGGCGGTTGCCGTGGCCCGACGGGGTGACAGTCTTCGAGCTCGACCAGCCCAGGGTGTTGGACTTCAAAGTCTCGACGTTGCACGAGCACGGGGCCGACCCGACCTGCCATTGGGTCGGCGTCCCGGTCGACCTCCGCCAAGACTGGCCGAAGGCATTGCAGCAGGCCGGTTTTGATACGTCGGCGCCGAGCGTATGGTCAGCCGAAGGACTGTTGATGTATCTGCCGGCGACGGCCCAGGAGTTGCTGTTCGACCGCATCGAGGGGCTCACCGCCACCGGCAGCAGGGTCGGCATCGAGGCGCTGTCGCCTGACTTCGCCGATCCCGAGGCCGCCGCGCTGCGGCGTGAGCGCATGGGCCGGGTCCGGGCGTTGATGGCCAAGGCCGACCCGCAGCGCGAGATCCCGCAAACCGACGAGCTGTGGTACTTCGAGGAACGCGAAGACGTCGGCGATTGGTGGCGTCGTCACGGCTGGCAGGTGACGGTGACGCCGTCGGACGAGCTGATGACCGGCTACGGCCGCAAACCTCCGCAGGAGATCCAAGACAACATCCCGCCGTATCTGTTCGTGTCGGCGCAAAAATAATCAGCTATCCGGACGTAGCCGGACCATCCGCGTCGTCGAACTCTCGTCAAGCTCAACCAGATCAGCGCGAGACCGCAGGAAGTCACTGAAAGACTTGAATCCCAACGACTTTTCGCTGAACGACGGGTCCATCCGCTTCATCTGCGCCTTGACCGCGGAGTTGTGCAGCCAGTCGGCGTCGTCTTTCTCCAGCCCGATCCGCATCGCGCGGGTCAGCAGATCAGTAGCCGCTTTCTGCGGGTCGGGCGGTGGTGGCTCGTCGGCGTCGGCGGCCTTGGCGCGGGTGGCGCGCTTCCTGGGTGCGGCGTCGCTGGGTGCCGGTTCGGGCACCGGAACTCCGGGCAGCGCGTCGTAGACGACGAAGTCGTCGCACGCCGCCGCCAGCGCCCGGCTCGACGAGCCGGCCACCCCGACGCCGACCACATAGCGGCCAAGCCGCTTACAGCGCTGCGCCAGCGGGATGTAGTCGGAGTCGCCGGCCGCGATCACCACATGGGTCAGATCGGGCAGCCGGAACATGTCCTCGACCGTGTCGACGGCCAGTCGGATATCGGCTCCGTTCTTGCCGTAGGCCGCGGCCGGGAACAGCTGCACCAGATCGACCGCCCGAGCCACCAGCTGTTCGCGGTAGCCGGTGTTGACCTCGGCCGACCAGTCCGCGTACGCGCGGGTGAGCACCAAGGTGCCGAACGACGAGGCGAAGTCGATGATGGCGCCGAGATCGACGGTGGCCTGCGCCAACCGGTCCGGATGCTTGTCCAGGCCCTTGGCCTTGTCCTTCTGGAACGAGCCGCGGCCATGCACCTGGTCGTAGCGGGAGATCACGATGTTGTCGAAGTCGAGGTAGACCGCTACACGGCCCTCGCCGGGATCTGCCATAACCCCCAGTGTCGACCATCGGCACCCGACTTGGGGCATGATCGCCAACGGAGGCTAAGGAGGAAGGCGCATGATCGAAGTATTGCCGGATATGCCGAACGGAGTGACCGGCGTTCGCGTGTCAGGCCGACTGCGAGGTGATGAGCTGCGCGAGGTCAAGCCCACCATCGAGGAAATGCTGCAAACCGACGAGATCAGGATCGTTGAAGTCATCGCGCCCGACTACGAGGGCTTCGGGCCCGGCGGGTTGTTCGAGGATCTAAAGCTGGGCTTCGGCACTGTCTTGCCGCATCACTCGGCCTTCAAAAGAATTGCGGTTGTGTCCGATAAGCCGTGGGTCGCTCATACCGTGCATGCGCTGGCGTGGATGATTCCCGGCGACCTCGCCGTCTTCAAGCTCGACGAGCTTGAGCGAGCCAAAGAGTGGGCCGCCGGCTAGAGCAGCTCTACTTCTGCAGCCAGAGTTCGATCCCAATATCGATGAGCCGAATTTCCCTGCTCCGGAATGGAATATCTGCCACCATCTGCTCGAGTTGCGCTCGCGTGTACGCCCGTTTCAGCAGCATGAACCGAAATGCGGCGAGGCTCATCCAGCGCTCGACCGTGCCCAGCCCGACCCCGCGGAAGTAGTCGCTGATTTCGGACATCGTCGCGTCCTTGCGCAAGTCCAGCACCAGCGCGGTGCCGCCGGGGCGCAGTACCCGGTGCATCTCTTCAAGCGCCTTGTGCGGCTCGGAAAAATTCTTGAACGCCGCACTGCATGCCAGCAGGTCGAAGCTCTCGTCGGCGAACGGCATCGCCGACGCATTGCCTTGGCGGAAGTCGACCTGGACGCCCGCCTCGGTGGCATTTCTGTGCGCCAGCTCCACCATCGTCCGGCTGACGTCGAGCCCCGTCACGCGATACGCCCCACCCTTGGCCATTTCAATCGCGAGGTAGCCGGGGCCCGGCGCCACTTCCAGCATGTCGCCGCCCTGCGGCAATACGGTGCGCAGCTGCGCGGCCAGGGCCCGGAAACGCGCTGCGTCCTTGCGGGTGCTCTTGTCATACCAGCGGGCGATGGCGCCCTCCATTCCAAGTCCCCGGTACCCTTTGATCGTTGCGGCCGTCATGCTAGGGTCCCTTCCCTCAGTCAGCGAGTATCTTATTTAGTAAGGTACCTAGAGAATAGGCGGATCGAAGTCGATGTCAAGCCCCGACCGCGCCCAGTTGCACGACGACGTGATCCGCTGCCTGCGGCAGTTCATCGCGGGAAGCATTCTTTACAACCAGCAGGTTGCCGACCGAGTGGGCTTGCGCCTCAGCGATATGCAGTGCATCAACGTGCTCGAGCTCATGGGACCGTCGACGCCCGGCGAGCTGGCCCGCTCCACCGGGCTGACCACGGGCGGCGTAACAGTGATGCTCGACCGGCTGGCGAGAGGCGGCTATCTAAAGCGGGAGCCAAACCCGCGGGATCGCCGCAGCGTTCTGGTGCATTTGAATCCCACGAAGGTCAAGAAGATGCAGGCCTTCTATGGGGAGGTCAACCAGCGCATGGCGGCCCTGCTCGATGAGACTCCGCAACGTGAACTGCGCTCGGTCGTGAAGCTGTTGACCAAAATGAACGAGTCTCGGGCGGAAGAACCGGTCAACAATCGAAAATGATTGGGACACTCAGTGGTCCACGGATTGCCGGGGTATCGCGCCAGGTCACCGCGTCGGCCAGTCTGGGTCTGCGCGCCAGGATCTTGCGCAGCGCTACGGTAATTTCTAGCCGGGCTAGTGCCGCTCCGAGGCAATAGTGGGCGCCATAACCAAACGTCAAGGGCGCGGGACCGGAGCGACCCAATCGGAACTGCCCGGGGTTGTCGAAGACGGCTGGATCGCGATTGGCGGCGGCGACGACCACTAGTGCCTGCTGGCCGGCGGCAATTTCGACGCCGCCGATGAGCTGATCCTGGGTCGCCGTTCGGGCGGTTGCCTGCACCGGCCCGTCGAGCCTTAGCAGTTCGTTGAGCAATGACGGGTCGGCCAGGTCCAGATCGTCGATTAACCGGGAGCCGTCCGCGCTCGGCTGCAGGAGCCGAACGATCCCTGCGCCCAACAGATTCGCGGTGGTCTCGTGGCCCGCAACGGCGATCAGGATCGCGGTGATGACGACGTCGTCGAGCTCCAACTCTGCGTCGGCGGCGATGAAGCTAAGCAGGTCCTCGCCGGGGTGCGCCCTACGGTCAGCGGCTACCGATAAGAACTCGGCGATCAAAGTCACGAATGCGGCTGCGCCGGCGTCGATTTCCTCGGAGCCGGCCAATGCGCCGAGCATTCGGATAATCGCCGGCGACTCCGCACGCAGTAATTCGGCGTTGTCGGGATCTAGGCCCAACCACTCGGCCGCCACGGTCAGCGGAATCGGCAGCGCGATCTCGGCCATGAAGTCGAATGGCGTGCCTTCGGTCGGATAGTCGATCACTTCTTCGGCGATGGTCTGGACACCATCGGTGAGGCCGTCGATGAACGAGGGTGTGAACACGTCACGGACCGAGTCGCGCAGTCGCCGGTGGTTGGCTCCGTCGGTGAGCAGCATGGACCGATCGACCATATCCGCACCCAGGGGATCGATCGCGGCACGCGTATTCGGGTTGACCCGGGGATCACTGGTCCATCCCGGCTCGCCCAGCACTTGTCGGGCCGCGTGATGGCCGAGAACCAGCCAGGCCTCTGCGGAGTCGTCCCACACGACGTCGCCGTCGCGACGGCGCCTTTCATAAAACGGGTAGGGATCTGCGGGATCCCACGGAAGCCGGGGAGCCGCGGTGCTTTTAGGTGTGCTCATGATGCTCCAGTCCGAAAGGCAGGCCGCGTTGGCGCGCCCACGCGATATGCTGCTTACCCAGCGGCGTGATCGGCTCAGCTACCCCGTCAAGGTCGTCGATGATCGAGCGAGCGTGCAGAGTGGCGTGCAGCTGCGCGCAGATTGCATTGATGTTCAGGTTGATCCGCCCGAAGACCACGAAATCGCCGGGAATCAACATGCGACGAAGCAGATGCTCTGGCGAGCGGATATCGATCACGCCCCGGACGACCCGTGCTGGAGCGTCTCGCGTGTACGTGACCGGCTGCGGTGCACCCCACTCATGCATCAAATCGGCGTACCATTTCCAAGCCTCATCGACAGTAATTGCGGAATCGGCTGCCACGATGCCGCTTTCGACCAAGCGATCGTGGAGATCGCTCGTCCGCCCTTCGATGAAGGCACGCAACTGCTCGACAAAGCTGCGACGCGGCTGCTCGGGCAGCACTTTCACACAGCCGAAGTCAACAAAACCAACATGGCCGTCCAACCCGAACCGGTAGTTGCCGGGATGCGGATCCGCATGGACCAGATTCGCATGCCGGAACGCGCTAGCGGCGAAGCGCCATATCACTTCGGACCACGTGTTCTTCAGGTCCTGGTCGGCCTGTTGCGCGGCCGCCCAATCCAACCCATCCAGATACGTCATGGTCAGCACCCGATCACCACTTGCCTCCAAAATGACCTCCGGAACGCGGATGAAGGGATGGTCGGGTAGAGATCGCTGAAAGCGGTGATGTTCGCAGCTTCGTGGCGGTAGTCGACTTCTTCCGATATGCGCGCCGCGATTTCGCGGGTTGCCGCTCGCGTATCGGGCATCGCGCTACCGGACACCGATGTCGCGAAGCGGAAAAATGTGGTCAGCAGTTCACTGTTAGCCAGGTCGCCGCGGATCGCCTCGGCAACGCCCGGATACTGGATCTTCACCGCGACCTGGCGACCGTCATGCAGGACGGCACGGTGAACCTGTCCGATAGATGCCGCCGCCATTGGCTCGTCGGTGAATTCGGCGAACACCTCTGCGACCGGTCGGAGGAGATCGGCTTCCAGCACGTCCTTCGCCAGCTGTGCGTCCATGGGTGGTGCATCGGCCTGCAGCCGGGTCAACGCTTTCTGGTAAGGCGAGAGCTCGCCATTGCCAACAGAATTGGTGTCGACCATCGCGAACATCTGCGCGGCTTTCATCAGCACGCCCTTGGAGTGGCCCAGCAATTCGGCATACCGTTGCGCGGTGCGCTCGTGAAAGCGGTCCAGCGCGCCGGCATCGCTGGTCCTCTCCCGCATGCCCGCCACCATCCGCCCGCCCGCCGCACGCGCGGTGAATCCGGCTAACGGCATCGTGCGGCGAATCCGGCCCCGCGGCACTGCATCGTTTCCAAGCGGGCTCATCGGGGATCCAGTCCAAAGGG
>NZ_JBAPPI010000313.1:0-8263 GCF_049280035.1 Mycobacterium sp.
GGCACTGGTGCGTATTGCCACCGGGCGCGACGCCGCCGACATCGCCTTCCTGGACAATCACGGAGGTGCGATCATCCTGAACAAGTTGGCGGTCACGGCGATCGTGGACGGCGACCTACCCATGGACTCGATCGACCAGCTGGTATCGATCAGCTGAGCATGTTGCGTCCATGTTCGCAAATTGGCTCCAACTAGAGGATGGTTGAGGTATGACCTCGCCCCCTCGACATTCGGGCAACGTCACCCATGCCCGACCCTCGCTCGGCTAAATGTGGCAATCGACGAACAGCTCCGCGCGGCCGTCGACGGCCGGCGTGGGCTAGCTGCCGCTGACTCAATTTGCGAGGCCTGCGTGATGTTGTTCGGAATTGACGCAGCGGCGATTTCACTGGTCTTCGCCGGGGTCACCAGCGGAACATTGGGTTCCAGCGGCGCAGCCGCGCGCGTGTATGACGAACTCCAGTTCACCTTCGGCGAGGGCCCGTGCTTGGACTCCGTCGCGCAGCGCGCCCCCGTCCTCGTCACCGACCTGGCCAACGCCAACGACGTTCGATGGCCGGCGTACGGCCCCGCCATGCTTGACCACAAGATCCGGGGCATATTCGCGATTCCGGTCGTGCTGGCCGGCGAATTCGTCGGCGCCCTGGACCTTTTCCGCGCGCAACCCGGCGAGCTGCACGTTGAGCACCTGGCCGGCGCCATCGTCGCCGCCGAGCTGGCCGGCATGCCCCTGCTTGACCTCATGCACTCCGACCTGCAGGCCGCCGTCAACGACCCGGGCAGCAGCGCCTGGGCCGAATTCAACGCACTGAGCCGCACGGAGGTCAGCCAGGCCACCGGCATGCTGGTCGCGCAGCTCGGGGTCGGACCCGCCGAGGCGCTGGTGCGACTGCGCGCCCACGCCTACGCCACCAACCGCAGCGCCACCGACGTCGCCCGCGACATTCTCGACCGGCGACTGCAGCTCGAGGCCGACTAATGCAGTCAGAAAAGGAGGCAACGTGACCGATAACCCTCGTGAAACTCGGGTACTGAACGCGGTCGTATCGCTCGTCGACAACCTGCTCGACGACTTCGACATCTTCGACCTACTCACCGAGCTCACCGAGCGCTGCGCCGACCTGTTGGATATCGCGGCGGCGGGATTTCTGCTCGCCGACCCGCTGGGGCAACTCCGCTTGCTGGCCGCAACTTCCGAGCAGACCCACGAACTGGAACTATTCCAATTACAAGCCGAGGAGGGGCCCTGCATGGAGTGCTTTGCCACCGGACAACCGGTCTCGGTGGCAGATCTGCGCGAGGCAAACTCGCGGTGGCCGCGATTCGTTCCGGCCGCGCTCGAGGCAGGTGTCGCCTCCGTGCACGCGGTGCCGATGCGCGCCGCCGGCATTGTTTTGGGCTCCCTGGGTCTGTTCGGTAGCCGGCCCGGCGAACTCAATGAGGCCGATCGCCTGGTCGGGCAGACACTGGCGCATATCGCGTGCGTGGCGATCCTGCAGGGACACCCGCCGACGCCATCGACGGTGATACCGCAGCTGCGCTCTGCGCTGACCCGCCGCGTCGTCGTCGAGCAGGCCAAGGGCTTCCTGCGCGGACATCTCGATGTTTCCATCGACGAGGCATTTTCGCTGCTGCGGAGGTACGCGCGTACCCACGGCGATCACATGACCGACGTTGCACGGCGGTTGATGGCGGAACCGAGTGCCCGTCCGGCGCTACTGGAAGCGATGACCGAGCTTGCTCACGGCTGAGGCCGCCACGACTGGGCGCGCCGCACGGCCTCCTCGACCAGTTGTTCCGCGATGACATGCAGCTTCTTGTTGTCGCTTTGACTCATCCGGATGAGCCGATCGAAAGCCACTTCCGCGCTGACACCGGACCGGCTCCTGATGATGCCGATCGCCTGATCGATCACCCCTCGGCTGTCCAACGCACGTTGTAGTTGTTCCGTGCGCTTTCGAGCCCCGGTCAGCAGTTGCGCGTTGTAGATCGACACCGCCGCAGGCCCGGCGAATTGCGAACCCAGCTGCACGCTGCGCTCGCCGAACGCGTCGCGGTCGTCCGCGTAGGAGTTGATCGCGCCGATCACGTTTTCACCAACTATCAGCGGCAGCGACAGGGCGGAATGCACGCCCATCCGCGCCACCCGGCCACCGAAGCGCGGCCAACGACCGTCGCTTCCCAGCGATCCACTGACGGTGGCTCTCCGCGACTGCATGCATGTGATGCACGGCCCCTCGTTCAGCTCGTCGTACTGGACGAGGTCGATCTCGTTGACAAACTCCGCCGTGGCGGCCGCCGTCTGGACGGTCGGCCTGCCTTCGCACGGGTCGATCAACGCAACTCCGGCACCGTCGACACCGGGAATGGCATGGGCTGCGAACTCCGCCACCTCGCCCAGCAGCTCGATCAACCCGCGGGCGCCGGCCACGATCCCGGCCACCCCACGCAGGCCCGCGTACAAGTCGACCTCGTCCGCTTCCTGCTGGGCGGTGGACAATTCTGGCTGCTCTGTCGCTTCGCGACCCGGCTGTGCGTCGTAATCGGTCATGGTCAGCAACTAATGTACCGCCGATCTAGGTGACCAGCGCCAACGCGTGGGTCCGGCGCAGCTTTCCCGACGGCGTCTTCGGGATCATTCCCGGCTCGAGCACGACCACGTTACGAGGCCGGACATCGACCTCGGCGACGACCTCATGGGCCACCTGGCGCTCGACGCGGCGCACCTCGGCGGGATCTTCCCAAACGTTGGATTCCACGGCGACCGCGAACATCTCGCGCGGGTGCCCGGCATGCAGGCGCACCGCCACGGCGCCGCCGGGCCGGACCCCTTGCACGCGGGAGGCGGCACGTTCGATGTCCGTCGGATAGATGTTGCGCCCGGCCATGATGATCACGTCCTTCACCCGGCCGCACACCACCACGTTGCCGGTTTCGGTGAAATAGCCCAAATCGCCGGTGTCGTACCAACCTTCCCGGTTCTGTGCGGGGATAAAACCGGCAGCCGTCGTGTACCCCAGCGTCACAGGTTCGCCACGTACCTCGATGACGCCGACACCACGGGTCGGCAGCACGTCGCCGTCCTGGTCGACTATCCGGGCCTCCAGCCCCTTCAGCGGACGACCGACCGAGGCCAATCGCCGGGTTTTACCCCGGGATGCCGGGATGGCTCGGTGCAGCAGGGCGAGCAGGTCGGCGTCGACCTCGTCGACCATCAACCCGCGGCCGCACTCGGTAAACGACACTGCCACCGTCGTCTCGGCCATGCCGTAGGCGGGCACGATCGCTTCCGGACGCAAACCGAACGGCGCGCCGGCCGCGCACAAATCCTCGACATCGGCCGGCTCGACTTGCTCAGCGCCCGAGAGTGCCCACCGCAGCGTGGACAGGTCGAACTGGCCGGGCTGAGCCGTCCTGCGCAGGCGTTTGGCGAACATCGTGTAGGCGAAGTTGGGCGCCGCTGTCATGGTGCCTCGATACTTGTCGATGAGCTTCGCCCACAGCAGGGTGTCGCGGAGGAAGTCCATCGGCGTGACCTTGACCAACTCGACGCCGAAATACATTGGGACGGTTAGGTAGCCGGTCATGCCCATGTCGTGGAAGCACGGCAGCCAACTCACGATCACGTCGGATTCCGGGTCGACGTTTGCGCCGACGAACATCGCCTCGGCATTCGAGACGACGTTGCGATGACTGATTCGGACGGCCTTGGGGAATCCTGTAGAGCCGGAAGTCAATTGCAGTAGCGCCACGTCGTCGTCGTCGGTCTCGACCGGGTCGATCGAGCGACTGTCGAGCAACTGCTCGATCGTCAGCACCTGCATCCCCAGCTGGGCGAGCAGCGGTGCCGCGGCCATGAACGGATCGGAGACCACCACCGCCTTGGCGTCGATCATGTTGATGACGGCCGTGGTCTCCTCGGCCCAGCGTTGCAGATCGGTGCGCGGCGTGGGCTGGTGCAGCATCGTAAGGCTGCCGCCGCGCATCCAGATACCCTGCGCGGTCGGGGCGATCTCGACCGGCTCCCCTGCCAGCACTGCGACCGCATCGCTGCGGCACACACCGGCGGCGGCCAGACCGCCCGCAACCCTGCGGGCCCGCTCGTGCACCTGACGCCAGGTATGCCGGACCGGCGCGTTCGGCTCCCCAGTGATCATGCCCTTGAGACTGCTGTGGGCGCTGTCGTACATCGTCTCGGTGAATCGGCTCACCGCAATCCCCCTGGCTCCGGCGCGACGGCACGGCGTGTGTTGGTCGAATCGGTGTTGTATCGGTATCGACGGCGCCGCTGAGGCGCGACCGCGGAAGAGCGTGACCCTCTCTTGTGCACCCCAGATGGTGTCAGACGTGCCGACTGTACAGACTCGACCACCGCCGAGGGGTTCGGCACGCCAATAGCCGCTGAATCTGCACCCAAAGGAGACCTCCGGCGCCCAAAACACGACCCGAGCTGTCGGTTTACGTCGGAGCTAGAGCCCGTTCGGCGGGGAAATCGGATCGCCGCCGTGACGTTTCCGGGAGGCTGGAGTGTCAACCGTGAATGAGGCTACCTCGCCGACTGCCGGCTCTCCAGCAATTCACGCGCTGCGTTGTAATTGGGCGGCCTGCAAGATAGAACCAGCAGTCAAAAATGCGGGTTTGTCGCGGTCGGCGGCGTCGATTGGCAGATTGGCGGCGCAGCGCAGCACCATCAATGCGAGCCCGCTGTAGGTCGCGTAAGGGATGATTAGCAGGTTGGCACAAGCATCCACGCCGTTGACAGTCATTACGTGCTGGCGCTTGTGCTCCCATCCTGACCAATTGAAGTCGGGTGGTCGTTGCAGCGGTGGCCAGTTGACGTTGATGGAGGTGACGTCGCCGAGCAGGGGGGTCAGCGTCGCAACAAGGTCAGGCAATTCGATGGTGATGCGATCTACACGTGGCCACCACGCGCCGTCGATATCGCGGCCGAGCTCGCGAGCCACTGACAGCCGCAGGGGATTGGCTCGGCGCAGACTGCCGATCGGATACCTCATCGGAGGCCGCTCAGCGGGGCCATGGCGGATCCTTCATCACGCTCAAGGTTACGCCACCAGCGCCGTTTCGGTCCCGGCCAGCCCCGCCTTGGTTAGGCGCTGACGGTTGGCCGTTCGTTGTGATCAACCACCGCAATGGCTTTCGTGATCAGCCGTTGCACAGGAGACCTTCGGCATGCTGGAACGGTTTAACCCGCTCGACAAAATTTTCTAGATCTGGCAACGACGCCACAGCGCAACCGCGATACTTCGCGGAGCTACGGGCGAGAGGCTGATGCGCTCGCGATCTAGGATCACACGATGACCATCGCGCCTGAAACGTTCACCATCGACGGCGTCGGCGGCACGCGCATCGTCGCCGACCGGATGGGCGATCCCGAAGCGCCCGCCGTGGTGTTCCTGCACGGCGGCGGGCAGACGCGGCGCTCGTGGGGCAAGGCGGCCGCGGCGGTGGCCGAGCGTGGCTGGCAGGCGGTCACGGTCGACCTTCGCGGCCACGGCGAGTCGGACTGGTCGGAAGACGGCGACTATCGTCTCATCAGCTTCGCCGGCGACGTCCAAGAAGTGCTGCGCCAGCTGCCCGCGCAACCGGTGTTAGTCGGCGCCTCCCTGGGTGGTTTCACGACAATGCTTCTCGCAGGGGAGATTTCGCCCGGTATCGCCCGCGCGGTCGTTCTGGTGGACATCGTGCCTAACATGGATCCGTCTGGGGCCAACCGAATCCACAATTTCATGGCCGACCGGATGAAATCGGGGTTCGAGTCACTCGACGAGGTCGCCGACGCGATTGCCGAGTACAACCCGCATCGGCCCCGGCCGACTGATCTCGATGGCCTGCGCACCAACCTGCGCCGCCGTGGTGATCGCTGGTACTGGCACTGGGATCCGAAGTTCATCAGCAACACCGCGTCGCTTCCGCCCATCGAGGTGGCCGATGTCGATCGCCTGCACGCGGCCGTAGAAACGATCCTCGCGGGCGGCGTGCCCATGCTGCTGGTGCGAGGCCAAATGAGCGACCTGGTCAGCCAGGACCGCGCCGACGAGTTTCTGGCCCGCTTTCCTCCGGTCGAGTTCGTCGATGTCCGCGGCGCGGGGCACATGGTCGCCGGCGACCGCAACGACGTCTTCGCGGATGCAGTCCTGGACTTCCTCACCCGGCACGGGCGCTTCTAGCCGCCTCCGCCAGCACATCCTCGGCGCCGCTTGTACAGCGCGGTTGCGCCACCGAACACCCGTGACCAGCCTCTCGTCTGCGGAATGCATGTCTGTCGTGACTTGACTCTGACATAGCAGCCAAGATGGGACCCAATGAGCATTCCCGAGCCGACGCGGATGAAGCTGGCCGACGGGCGTGAACTGCTGTTCTTTTCGTTGTCCGGCCACATGCCGGTGCCGATCGCCGACCGCCGACCGCTGCCGCCGCGTAGCCCGAACCAAACAGAACTGCGGTACGACCGGACCACCGGGCAGTGGGTGATCATCGCGGCGCTGCGCCAAGACCGCACCTACAAGCCGCCGCCGGACCAGTGTCCGCTGTGCCCGGGCCCGACCGGGTTGACCAGCGAGGTGCCCGCACTCGATTACGACGTGGTCGTCTTCGAGAACCGGTTCCCGAGCCTGTCTGGAGCGGGGGAGACGCCGTCGGTTGGTGACGGCTTCGTCTCGGCGCCCGGTAACGGCCGCTGCGAGGTGATCTGCTTCTCCAGCGACCACACTGGATCGTTCGCGGACTTGAAAACGGCGCATGCCCGCCTTGTCGTCGATGCGTGGCGGCACCGGACCTCCGACCTGATGGCGATGCCCGGCGTCGAGCAGGTGTTCTGCTTCGAGAACCGCGGCGAGGAGATCGGCGTGACGTTGAGCCATCCGCACGGCCAGATCTACGGCTATCCGTATCTGACGCCGCGCACCGCGGCCATGCTGCAGCAAGCATCTGAATACCGAAAGGCGCACGGCGGCAACCTGTTTGCCGATCTGCTGGCCAGTGAGGTTGACGACGGCGGTCGCGTCGTTGCGCGTACCGATCTGTTTACCGCCTTTGTGCCGTTCGCCGCAAGGTGGCCGGTGGAGGTGCACATCTACCCGAACCGGTTCATGCACAACCTGCTTGACCTCGCACCCGCCGAGCTGGACGGTTTCGCGCGGATCTACCTTGACGTGTTGCGCCGGTTTGATCGGATGTATTCTGGGCCGCTGCCGTATATTTCGGCGTTGCACCAGTTCGCCGACACCGATGCGCAGCGCGAGGGCTACTTCCACGTCGAGCTGATGTCGATTCGGCGCAGCGCCGTCGCGCTCAAGTATTTGGCGGCTTCGGAGTCGGCGATGGATGCGTTCATCAGCGACGTGACGCCCGAGGCGGTGGCTGAGCGGCTGCGGGGGCTCGGGTGACGGTCCGGTACGCCGCGCCGGGGCGGATCAACCTGATCGGCGAGCACACCGACTACAACCTCGGTTGGGCGTTGCCGATCGCGCTGCCGCAGCGGACGGTGGTGACGTTCGAGCCCTCGGATGCCGACGCGATCACCGTGTGCAGCGACCGGGTCGAGGGCTCGGTGCGAATTTCGTTGCGCACCAAGCGCGGCGAGGTGACCGGGTGGGCCGGCTATGTGGCCGGCGTGGTGTGGGCGCTACGCATGGCCGGACATCCGGTGCCCGGCGGCAGCCTGTCGATCACCAGCGACGTCGAGATGGGATCGGGCTTGTCGTCCTCGGCCGCGCTGGAGTGCGCGGCCTTGGGCGCTTTTGTGATGGCCGCCGGCTGGCGGATTGACCGCCTTGAGCAGGCGCGCCTCGCACAGCGCGCGGAGAACGAGTATGTCGGTGCGCCAACGGGTTTGCTCGATCAGCTGTCGTCGCTGTTCGGTGCGGAGTCGACGGCGCTGCTGATCGATTTCCGGACGCTGGCCGTGCAGCCGGTGGCGTTTGACCTGTCAGCGTCCGGTGTCGTGCTGTTGTTGATCGACTCCCGCGAGCGGCACGGTCATGTTGGCGGTGAGTACGCGGCGCGTCGGTTGTCGTGCGAGCGGGCGGCCGCCGATATGGGGGTGGTGTCGTTGCGGGAGATCCAGGATCGTGGGCTCTCGGTGCTGGATAAGGTGACTGACGCGGTCGATGCTCGCCGGGCTCGTCACGTGCTTACCGAGAACCAGCGGGTGTTTGATTTCGTTGCGGCCGTGAATGGTTCGGAGTACGCCGAGGCCGGCCTCATCTTCGATGCCTCCCATGCTTCGATGCGTGACGAATTC
>NZ_JBAPPI010000314.1:0-3271 GCF_049280035.1 Mycobacterium sp.
CCGGTGCCGATGAGCGTGTCGACCTGGCCGGCAGGGTTGGTGACGAACGGAGGCTTGTCGGCGCGCGCCGCGAGCGGAGCGCCGGTCAACACCACGCAGCCCACCGCCACCACCAACGCGGCGAAAGCCCTTCGTGACCGCATAGCTGTCTATTACTGCATAGTCGTCACTTTGGCACTTTGAGTGGGCGTCTCGAGATGGGCTGGCCTCGACCGCGACCTGGCGGCCTATTGGCTGGGCGGCTCAACCTGTAGCAATGTGTTACAGTTGAAGCAGATTGCTACATCGGGAGGCGCTATGGGGAACACCACTGATCGAGTGACCCGCGTCGCCGCCGACTTGATGGACAGCGCAGCCGCCGAGGGTGCGCGACAAAGCCGCTCGGCCAAGCAGCAGCTCGACCACTGGGCGCGGGTGGGACGCGCCGTGTCGAGTCAGCAGACGGCGGCCCGGCGCCGGGTCGAGGCCGCACTGACCGGCGATCTGGAGCTGCGCGAACTGAGCGTCGAAGAGGGCGCGGTGTTCAACGCCGAGATCGCCGCGGCCGTCCAAGAGAAATTGGCGGCATCGAATTACGGGACCCTGATGGCCGAGCGTGGCATCACCACCGTGGCCCTCGACGAGAACGGTGACATCGTCGAGCACCGCCCTGATGGGTCCTCGGCCGTGGTGGCCACGAAACGGCGAGCACCACGACGCGGGAAGGCCAGCGCCGCGCCCACCCGATGAAGCGGCTCGATCTCGTCGTCGGACCCAACGGAGCCGGCAAGTCGACGTTCGTCGAACTGACCCTGGCGCCACTGCTGCCCGGCAGCGCCTTCGTCAACGCCGACGAGATCGCCAGACAACGCTGGCCTGATGACCCGGCCTCGCATGCGTACCAGGCCGCGCGGGTGGCGGCAGAGACGAGGGCCAAGCTCATCGAGCTGGGCGCATCGTTCATCGCCGAGACGGTGTTTTCCCATCCGTCAAAACTGGATCTGATCGATGCCGCCCACGCGGCGGACTACACGATCGTCCTGCACGTCCTGTTGATCCCCGAGGAGCTGGGGGTCGAGCGGGTCCGGCACCGGGTCAGCGCTGGCGGACATCATGTGCCCGAGCATAAGATTCGCGAACGCTACCAACGTCTTTGGGGGCTTGTCGCCGCCGCGATCACCCGATGCGATTCGGCGACCGTGTACGACAACAGCGGACTGAAAGGCCCCCGCATCGTCGCCCAGGTAAACGACGGCTTCCTCATTGGCTCGCCGGCCTGGCCGGCGTGGACCCCCGGCGCCCTCCGCTGAGGTCGCTGAGCCCAGCGCGGGCTCCGAGCTCAGTTGTGGGCTGCCGACATCCCGGCGGTCGCTGGTCGCGATGAAGTCCTCGATCAGCTCGACCACCGTGTTGGGTGCCTCCACGTGAGCGAAGTGACCGACACGGGGCAGCAGCTCAAGTCTGGCGTGGGTGCGCGCTTCGTGCGCAGAACCTCAAATGCGCGGCAACAAACAAGTGGACCTCTTTGGCTGGCGTGTGGTCGTAGCTGGCCATTAGTCCAGGGACGCAGTAGACCAGCCAGCCCAGAGAGTGCGGTCAGCGGGGACCGAGTGGACGATTGCGACTGCTTCGGATCAACTGGCGCAGTCGACCGCGATGTCAAGGGCTTCGCAGATTTCGCGCATCCGAGTGCCGGCAAGCCGGCCAAGCCGGCCAACCAAGACCGCGACGGAGACGCTTTCCACCGAATCCAGGTTGACCGCCGAACGGCGCGGTATCGGGTCGGAACCCGGTTCTAGAACGACCTCGCTGGCGAGTCCTCGAATCGTTGTCGTACATGGCGCGACGAGGGCACGTCGAAGTCGAGGGATCGCCGCGTCACGCGAGAGGACGACAACCGGGCGCCGGCCGACCTCTGCCAGCTCGCACCACCACACCTCACCACGAGCCGGCAGCGCACTCATGATGCGCCCGCCGCCCGCCGCCACGATGCCAGGTCGCCCCACTCATCCGGCTCCTCAGCCGGGTGTTCGTCATAGGCTGCATAGCCGCTGTCGACCTCGGCGGATCGGTGGCGAGCGAGAAGTGCAGCGAGGGCCTCATCGATGAGGGCGGCATCCGTGATTCCCGACCGCGCACTCCGGGCACTGCCGAGGAGTTCCGCATCCACCGTCGTACTGAGCCGTATGCGATTCATGCCATCATTATGCCATTGCCGACTCACTCCGGTGCGGACAAGGAATCCAACTGGCTGCCCGCGCCGACGGATCGGTTCATCCTGATGCTGCGGCTGTGCTGGCCTACCAGCACACCGCCGACGATCCTGGATGGCAGCTGGCACATCCCCCGAGTCAGGGAAGCCAAGTAGCAGCCGCTACCCTTACGCCCGCTGCGCGGCCACGAACAAGTTGTGCGGGGCAGTGTCTGCGACCTCTTCGGGTGGCCGACGGTCGTGGCTGGCCATCAGCTCAGGGGTCGTTGTCACCGTGACGTCCCAGCCCTGGCGGCTAAACCAATCGCCGACGTCTTCGCGCTCCTCGAAATACCACAGCTCGTCGTTGCGGGGGAGCTCCCGCCGCGGGTCTGCTTTGGCCATCACCGCCCGTATCCGATCCATCCGCTCACGCCGCTTGGCGCGCAACTCGGGATCCGCGAAGTCGGGCCCAAGCGCCTCCACAGCGACTCGACAGCCGGCGACCGTGAGCTCATGAATACGTTCGAACAGCAAGTCTTGGGCCGCGGCAGGCAGATACGGCGTCAGCCCTTCCGCCGACCAGACGCTCGGCGCCGAGGCGTCAAAACCCGCCTGCTGCAATGCCGTTGGCCAATCGTGACGCAGGTCCACCGGGACAGCGACCTGATTACACGCAGGCTCGGCACCGTGCTCGTGCAACGTCGATGCTTTGAAGTCCAACACCTTGGGCTGGTCGAGCTCGTAGACCGTCACTCCATCGGGCCACGGCAACCGCCAGGACCGCGCGTCCAAGCCCGCCGCCAGGATCACCGCCTGTCGGATGCCCGCACGTGTCGCCTCAAGAAAGAAGTTATCGAAAAACGCTGTCCGGCAAGCCATATAGCTGACCATCGCCTGCATCTGCAGCGGCACCAGCGGTTCGGCCTCGATGACCTCGGCCGGCAGCTGCCCAGCGGAGTGCCAGTTCCACACCCCGTCGCCAGCGGCATCGAGGAAAACCTGCGCGAACGGATCGCGGATCAACGGGTTCTCACTTCGGGTCTCTGCCGCCCGCGACGACGCCACACCCAGCGCCGTCGCCCCCACACTCTCGGTGAT
>NZ_JBAPPI010000315.1:0-2602 GCF_049280035.1 Mycobacterium sp.
GGTGCGTGGTCCACACCCTCGACCTCCAGGTACCGCGCGCCCGGGATGTGGTCGGCGAGATACCGGCCGCCCTGCACCGGAACCGCGTTGTCCTCGCGGGCATGGATGACCAGGGTCGGCGCGGTGAGCGTGGGCAAAATCGACCGCACGTCGGTCAGAAACGCCGCTTCGAATGACGCACGCGCCATTCCCGGGCTCGCGCACATGCGCTCCAACGTTGCGAGCTGGCGTATCGACCGGACCGACGGCGCGCTGATGCTGGCTGCCACACCGCTGCCCCACCCGGAGCGCACGGCGCGGCCGCCTTCCTGGAAGCGGGCGAGCTGCTCAATCGACGGCGTGTAGTCCTCGCCCAGCTCGGCAAGGAAGCGCGACCGCAGCTCGGCCGGGTCGCGATCCATGTCTTCCCACCCCGTGAAGCCCCAATACGCGATGGTGCCGTGAAGGATCAGCGCCCGCACTCGCTCGGGCCGCGTTGCCGCGAACATCATGGCGACCGGTCCACCATCACTCAGACCGGACACGACGGCCTGTCCGAAGCCGACCGCATCCATGACAGCCTCGACCTCGGCCGCTCGATCCTCCAGCGTGCGAACTTTTGACACCGGGTCCGACAGCCCGACCCCGGCCTTGTCGAACCGGGCAACACGGCAGAACGTCGCGAGCTGATCAACGAACGCTTTGAATTGGGGCAGGGTCCAGGACAGCTCGATGTGGCTGACGAACGGCTCGACGATGATCAGCTCGACCGGCCCGTCGCCGAACACCTGATACGCCAGGCTGAGATCGCCGCACATGGCGTATGACGTTTCCGGCATCGCATGAGCGTACCGATCCCACCCCTCGCCAGGGCACGAGTGACAGTGCCCCGGGTATTTCCACTTAGTGATTGCTCACAGCCTGGCCTGTACGTACCGCGCGGGTCAGACTTTGCTCCGGTGAACGCTTCCGCATGCTCGGCCGTCTATCTATATATGAGAGCGGCTCACCGCCGCAGCGACACCGATCGGAGTGACGAATGGGCATAGCGATGCGCAGTGGGCATCACAGGTTGCCCGACGGTGGGGTGCTGCGGGTGGATTTTGAGATGGGACGTTGGGTGGGCACGCTCTACGCGCCCTCCATGACGATCAAGACCCAAATCGTCGGTAGTGATGCCCAGGTTCACGCCTGGGCCGCCGGCCTTGCGGCATAACACGTCCCTCGGCATCCGGCTTAGTCGGGATGGCGCGCCAAGGCGATGTCCGCCCAGCGACGATCGTGCCGCCCCCGGGGAGAGGGGGCCCGGGGACGGCCAGATCATTTGGACGCGGACTACGGCGAGCTGGTCCCGCTCCAGTGGGCGGGTTCCCTCCAGTAATTACCTAGGCATCCGGTAGGCGGGGAAGTCCGGTCAGCTCGCGGTGTTCATCACGGTCAGCCGCAAAATGCGCAGCGCGGTGGTGATCAGGATGACCGCCAGCGGCAGTTCGACGAGCGTCGCCGTCAGCGCGGATTCCCACAGGTCGTGGGGGCCGGCCGTCGTCACCTCGAACAACGCATCGCTGATCAGCAACACACCGGTCGTGAACGCGGTCAGCAGCACCACCTGCCGACGAAGGAAAACGAGCACCGCGGTCGTGACCACGAATGCGACAAGCAAGACATCGAATCCCAGCGCAACGTAGGTCGCCGGCAGGGTGCTCACCAAGAACACGATCCACGGGATCAGCCCGATCGCCGCGCCTACCATCAGCGCCAAGCGCAGTCGTCGCATTCGCGTCACCACCGGCGCCGGGACCAACTCCTCGAGCGGGCTTTCCAACCGATGTGTCGTGAGCTCGTCAACGGGCGATTGCGCGGTGTACATGGCGGGTTCGGTCCTCGCTAGATTGTAGACGGTTACGTTCACTATTTGCAGTATACCCTGCTCGGCGAAGGAACGCCAGCGGCTACTAGCGGTCAGTGGCCCAAGTCACCGCATCGACAGGCCCAACCCGCCGTCGACCCTAAGGACCGTTCCGTTGATGTACGCTGCCGCCGGCGAGAGCAGGAAGGCGGCGACCCCGGCCAGCTCCGCGGGCTCGCCGAACCGGCCGAGCGGGATCTGGGTCATCGCGCCATCTCGCGCGGGGGCGGGCATCGCGCGCACCTTGGGGGTGGCGATCATGCCGGGCATCACCGCGTTGCAGCGAATCCCGCGGGGACCCCATTCGGCGGCCAGCGTGCGCGCCATCCCGACGATCCCCGCCTTCGACGCCCCGTAGGCGACCTGCCCGGGGAGCCCGATCTCGGCTGCGACCGAGGAGATCAGCACGATGCGCCCGTCGCCGGAGGCCAGCAGCGCCTCGAACGCCGCCTGCACCACCCAGAAGGCGCCGGACAGGTTCGTCTCGATGTCCTTGCGCCACTCCTCGTCGGAGAAGCGCTCCGCGCGGTGGATCGTGTCGACGATCCCGGCGTTGGCGATCACCGCGTCGCAGCCGCCGAGCAACTCGATCGCGTCGGCGACGCCACGGCGCACGGCCGCCGGGTCGCGAACGTCGAACGTCGCGGTGACCGCCGTGACGTCGCCGACGGGCGCGCCCGGCACGTCGCAGGCCGCCACCGCGCAGTCACACGC
>NZ_JBAPPI010000316.1:0-14697 GCF_049280035.1 Mycobacterium sp.
TCAAGGGCTACACCGAGGCGTTCGACACCATCGTCGACAGCGGAATGTTCCATTGCCTGGACGACGACGGCAAGCGCAGCTACGCGGCCGCAGCGCACCGGGCGACCAGGCCGGGCGCCACCCTGCTGCTCAGCTGCTTCTCCGACGCCAATCTCTCCGACGAGGAATGGCCGCGGCCAGCGGTGTCCGAGCAGACGCTGCGCAACGTCCTTGGCGGCGCGGGCTGGGATATCGAAGCATTGGAGCCCGCCACCTGGCGCCGCGAGATCGACGGCAACGAGGTCGAAATGGCGTTCTGGTACGTCCGCGCGCAACGGCGCACATTAACCTGATCCGGGTGGATCTCGAGGACCAGATGAGCGACAAGCCCAACGGGCAGGCCCGTCCCCTGATCGGGTTCATCACCCGTGATAACGCGCCGCAGATCAGTCCGGCACCGGTCAGCCGGACGTGGATGTCAGAGATGCGTCAAGGTTGGGCCACTCGGTGCTTGCCGATCCTCATCGCTAACCAGAGCGGCTGGGAGGTGCGCAATCCGTGCGGGTTCACCGCCACGTGGATGGGTCGGGACGACCGTATGGGTATGACGATCGCACCCGATAAGCGCGACGCCGGTCAGTTCCTGCCCTGCAGCGAGTTCGGTTACGGCATTTTGACCTGGCATCTGCCGCTGCTGTTCCGCACGCCGCCTGGCTACAACCTGTTGGTCCGCGGGCCGGCGAACTATCCGAAGGACGCCGTGTACCCGTTGGAGGGTATAGTCGAAACCGACTGGGCCAGCTCGACTTTCAGCATGAACTGGAAACTCACCCGCAAACTGATGCCGGTCCGATTCGAGGTCGATGAGCCCATCTGCATGATCGTCCCGCAGCGCCGAGCCGATCTCGAAGAGTTCGCCCCCGAACTCAGGCACATCGAGTCCGATGAAGATCTGCGCCGCAAGTACGAGTTCTTCCTTCGCTCACGGCACGAGTTAGGGCAAGTCCAGGCGGAGACAAACACCGACGCGGGAGACCGCGTGCTGTGGCAAGGCGACTACACGCGGGGCAGCCATGCCGACGGCGAGGCCGGGGCGCACGATCACCAGACTCGCCGTCATCTTCGTTCATTTGTTCAGCCTCAACATGAGAAGCGGCAATAGGGCTGCCGGGGTTGGACCTGGTATGTCCGGGCACAACGGCGCTAGCTAACCTGATCCGGGTGAATCTCGAAGGCAATCAGGCCTCCATTCGTGAGGCCTGCGATGCCGGTCTGCTCGCCGGTGCGGTGACCGTGGTGTGGCAGCACGGAGAACTGTTGCAGGTCAACGAGATCGGCTACCGCGATATCGACGCCAGACTTCCGATGCAGCGCGACACGCTGTTTCGCATCGCCTCGATGACCAAACCGGTCACGGTCGCCGCGGCGATGAGCCTTGTCGACGAGGGCAAGCTGGCGTTGGGTGACCCGATTGTGCGCTGGTTGCCGGAATTCGCCGAGATGCGGGTGCTAGACGATCCGAGCGGGCCGCTGGATCGGACGCATCCGGTGCAGCGGGCGATCCTGGTCGAGGATCTGCTCACCCATACCAGCGGCTTGGGTTACGGATTCTCGGTGACCGGACCGATATCCCGGGCGTACGTTCGACTGCCGTTCGGGCGCGGTCCCGATGCTTGGCTCGCCGCGCTTGCCGAGCTGCCGCTGGTGCATCAGCCAGGCGAACGGCTGACCTACAGCCACGCCATCGATGTCATCGGCGTGCTGGTGTCCCGGATCGAGGGCAAGCCGTTTCACCAAGTACTCGACGAGCGAATCCTGCAGCCGCTGGGCATGGTTGACACCGGGTTTTTCGTCTCGGTCGAGGGCCGTCGTCGCGCCGCGACCATGTACCGGCTCGACGACAACGACCGGCTGCAACACGACGTGATGGGGCAACCGCATATCTCACCGCCAACGTTCTGCAACGCCGGCGGAGGGCTGTGGTCGACCGCCGACGACTACCTGCGGTTCATCGAAATGCTCTTGCGTGACGGAACATTGGATGGTGTGCGGGTGCTCTCACCGCAGTCGGCGCGGCTGATGCGCACCGATCGCCTCACCGATGAGCACAAGCGGCATGCCTTTCTGGGTGCGCCGTTCTGGATCGGGCGGGGGTTCGGGCTGAACCTGTCGGTGGTCACCGATCCGGCGAAGTCGGCACCGTTATTCGGACCGGGTGGCCTTGGGACGTTCAGCTGGCCCGGCGCATACGGGACGTGGTGGCAGGCCGATCCGGCTGCGGACCTGATCCTGCTGTACCTGATTCAGAACTTGCCCACGCTGTCGGGCGACGCCGCCGCCGCGGTCGCGGGCAACACGTCACGCGTGAAACTGCAAGCGGTGCAACCGAAATTCGTCCACCGGACCTACCGCGCGCTGGGTCTGTAGATGGTGGCATGCCTGCCTGAGCGCATCGCTGGGTCACGGCTTCTGCTGCGGCCGCCGGTACTCGACGACGCCGGCGCGCTATTCCGAACAATTGCCCGCGATCGCCAGGTCACCGAATATCTGCTGTGGACACCGCATCCGAACGTAGCGGCAACGCGGCGGGTGATCACCGAAAGACTCAACGTCGAGGACCACGCGCGCACCTGGGTCATCGCACTGCAACCTAGCGGCGAAATCATCGGGATGATCAGTGGCCGGCTCTCGGAGCGGCACTTCGTCGAAATTGGGTACTGCATCGGTCGACGGTGGTGGGGCAAGGGTTTGATGTCCGAAGCGCTCGACATGCTGATAGCCGCGCTGGACGCCGATCGCGACGTGTACCGGGTCTGGGCTACCTGTCATGTCGACAACGAGCGGTCAGTGCGACTGCTGCTGCGGGCCGGGTTCGAGCTGGAAGGTCGGCTGACCCGACACGCGGTCTACCCCAATCTCGGGCCCGAATTACGCGACAGCCTGCTCTACGCCAAGTCGCTGCGCTAGACCATCGCGAACGGTGACACCTTCGCGCCGATTTCCAAACCGCCGGCGAGCTCGCGGCTTACGTCGTAGTCGAACACTACGTGCCCGGAGATGACGTCGACATCCCGCTTGGCACGCTGCAACGGGTTATCCAGAAATTGCGCGCTTGCGCCGGACACTTCCAGCAGATCGGTGATGACTGACCGGGATTCGTGCACGACGTGCGCCGCGGATGCCCGCACACCGGCGCGGACCGTGCGGCCGATGTGCTTGCCGCTGCTGACCCTGGCCTGGATGTCCTCGGCGGCAGCAGCGACCAACCCGCGCAGCGTCTACTTCCGCTCGACCCGATCGGGAAATCGCCAACTCAACAAGGCCATTCACCGCATAGCCATCACCTAGCTGCGGCTGAACAGGCTCGGCCGCGCCTGCTACGACAAACGGGGTCGCCGAAAACGACAACCGCGCACACGCGCTGCGATACCTAAAACGACGGCTAACCCGTGTGGTGTTCAACAGGCTGGCTTGGGATTTATTCGGCCACGCCCAAAATCGGATGCGCCGACCAACAAACACGGCTAAACCGGATGCCACCGACCAGCAAACACCATGCGGCGAACCAAAAAACGCTGGTCGCGGGCATGGTAGCGATTGCGCGAAGAACACTTTAGCCACCGAAGCGCCGGCCGCAAGAAACTCGCCAAGAATCTTTCAAGAATCCTGTCGTACCTTACGCATTGTCTGCTACCTCGACCGACCTCGGAGCATGATGGGGCACATTCGCGAGAAAGGACGCACACATGGACACAACCTGGTGGAAGTGGATCTTTGTGGTCGGCGTCGCGGTGATCTGCCTGCTGTACGGCATGATCGCACGGAGGATCGCGGCGAGCCGGAGCGGACTCGATAAAACGGAGATCGCGGTAGTGCGTCGAGCGGCGGCGGGGGTCGGCCGCGATGAGCTCATCGGCCAAACGTTGGGGTACGGCGTTTTAGCCGCTTTACGATTGCAGATTCTCCTCAATCTGCTCCTCAATCTGCGAGCCTTCCGGTACCGCAGGCACCGCGCTGCCGCCAAGAAACTCGTCGCCTTTGACCCGAGAGAACAGAACCGCGCACAGGGCGTCATCTTTTCGTTCCACGAGCTTCGCATCACTAGGACCGAGCTGATCAGGGGCTACGAGGAGAACGCCCAGCGCATTCCGCTGCGAGGGCTCACCGCCACGGTCGTGACGGGCCAAACCGTTCAAATCAGGATCGAAGGGCCAGACACGAACTTCGTTTACCGCAACGCGTTTGACGCCGAGTTCAACGTCAGGCCCGCGCTGCAGTTCGCCGCCCTCCTGAATTACGAAGCGAGCCTCCAAGGTGCACCCCTATGACGGCACGCACCGCCTGCCATGTCGTGCTGCGGCAATCCGTTTCAGCGCGGCCTCGGTGAACACCGACAACCCGAGGTCAGGGTTGTATCCGTGGATTTCCTTGACGTCGAGTTGGGCCATGAAATACAGGATTTCCTTCGAGATCATCTGGCCTGGAACCAGTACCGGGAAGCCGGGCGGATAGGGCACGACGAAGGTGGTGGACACCAGCACCTTGCCTTCGGCAAGCCGTCGCCCGGCCTCGCCAACCATGACGTGCTCACGGTCCGACTCTTCGTATCCGGCGTAGAACGCTGAGCGCATATCCCCGAACGAGCTGGCACCGCCGGGGCGGAACGCGGCGTCGAATTCGCTGAAGTCCGGCAGTGGCGGCAGATCCTCGGTGATCTCCTCCACCCGACGTTGGTGCAGAGCGCGATCGTCCCTGCTGGCCGCGCACTGGATGTGATCGAAGTCGGTGGCCACCCGGCGCAACACGTCGAGCAGGTAGTGCACGCTCGACCAGGTGACACCGATGGTGAAGATCAACAGCACGCTGTTGATCGAGGTTTTGTTGATCTGGATGCCGAACCGGTCCATCAGGATCTTCTCGCGGAAGTCGTATCCGTTCATGCCGGTCTGACCCACATCCAAGGTGACCCGCGTCGGGTCGAGCACGAATTGGTCCGAGCGCCACGCCTCGTTCCAGTCCGCCAGCACACCCTGGCGCACCTGACGGTAGGAGCTGACCGCCGAAAGCCGGAATTCGTCGGGCACCAAGTCGGACTCGTCGAGGATGCGAAACCACTTGCTGATCAGCCGGTCTTTGCGGACGCGGTGACGGAACACCAGCGCCATGTCATAGACGCTTCGGACCAGCTGGAACCCTTCGATATCAACTTGCCGGCGCGCCAAATCCAGCGATGCCAACAGCTGCTGGTTCGGCGACGTCGAGGTGTGGGTCAAAAAAGCCTCACCGAACGAATCGCGGGTGAGCGCGTTGAAATCCTGGTCGCGGATATGAACCATCGACGCCTGTCGCAGCGCCGACAGCGACTTGTGGGTGGAATGGGTGGCATAGACCCGCACGCGTGCCCGACTCGGGTCGGGCAGCAGCCGGTGGTCAATCCACTCCGCATGGTCGACCCCTTGCATTTCCGCGCGCCACGTTTGGTACTCCCGCGCGTAGGCCGGAGAGGACAACATCGATTCAAGTTGCTCGGCGGCGACCATCGCCGTGCGTTGCCGCGCCCATGGCACGGCGGTGGCGAACGCGTACCACGCCTCGTCCCACAGGAAGCAGATGTCCGGCTTGATCGCCAGCACCTCCTCCATCACCCGCCGCGGGTTATAGACGATGCCGTCGAACGTGCAGTTGGTGAGCAGCAGCATGCGCACTCGGTCCAGCTGCCCGGCAGCTTCGAGGTCGAGCAGCGCCTTTTTGATGGTGTGCAGCGATACGGCGCCGTAAATCGCGAAATGCTGCAGCTCGTAGGCGTCCAGGTAGAGCGGGTATGCCCCGGCCAGCACCAGGCCGTAGTGGTGCGACTTGTGGCAGTTGCGGTCGATCAGAACGATGTCGCCCGGCCGGGTCAGGGCCTGCACGACGATCTTGTTCGCTGTGGACGTTCCGTTGGTGACGAAGAAGGTCTGATTGGAATTCCAGGTTTTGGCCGCCTTGTCCATCGCCGCCCTGATGGTGCCGTGCGGGTCCAAAAGTGAGTCCAGCCCGCCGGACGTCGACGACGTCTCGGCCATGAAAATGTTGCGGCCGTAGAACTCCCCCATGTCGTGCAGTGACTTGGAGTTGAAGATGCTGGCGCCACGTGCGATGGGAAGGGCGTGAAACTGGCCGGCCGGCCGTGCCGCGTAGGCCCGCAGCGCGTCGAAAAACGGTGTGGAGTAACGATTCCGGATGCCGGCTAGCACGGTGCTGTACAGATCGGTGACGTCATTGAGCCGGTAGAAGGTGCGGTCGTAGACGTTGGGCTCATCTTCGGCCTCGGAAGCGATCGATTCGTCGGTGAGCAGGTAAAGGTCGATGGTTGGCCGCAGCTCGCGGATACACTCGCCGCATTCCACCCCGTCGTGGGTGCGGTCGGTGGCCACCACTTCGTCGTTGACCCCGAGCAACGTGTTCATCAGCGGGACCCGGTCATGCGATCGCAGCCGAATGTCGTGCCGGATGATCGCCGCCTGAATCTCCCCGTTCAACGCGACCGCAGTGATCGCGTCCTCGACGCTGGTAACGATCAAGAGTTCGAATTGCACGTCGTCGCTGGGATCGCGAAGCGCGCGCAAGCATTCCGCCAAGCCCTCGGGAGCCGTGGGAGGGGAATCATCGGCGAGCAGAACCGTGTAGAACTGCTGTTCTTTGGCCCGCGCCACCAGCTCCTGATCGGCCAACGACGCCGACGTGTCGAACAGCGCTGCGCGGTCGCCGTATTCGGACAGTAGCCGCACCGCGAGCGACACCTTCTCCTCGAGGCTCACCGTGGCAAGGTTGTCCAGATACTCGCGGAACGTCGCCAAATTCTCCGCGCCGGGATATATCCAGTAGCGCTCGTAGGCACACAGACGATTCATCAGGCGCTTCGCCCTGGCCGCTTCGTGGCTGGTGTCCATCCCGGCTCGGTCGACTACGGCGAGCTGATGGCATGCGTCGTCGAGCAGATTCCAGGTGTCGATGCGCGAGTACGACGGGTTCGCAACCGCCGCCAACGCGGAAACGTGAAGCCGCCTCGGGCGCCTGCCGTCTCGGTCCATCTAGCCAGTGTTCTCCCCCATCGACCTGCGCGAGGCCCTTTTCGAGGGTCAACGAGCGTGCAATCATGGCGACATCGCCCGACGAATTTTCGCCATGGATGCACGTTCGGCGCTGGCTTAGCCGTCGAATTCGTCGTCGTCGATGTCTTCATTCCGGCCGCGGGTGATCTCCATCCACCGTCGAACCGGAAGGTCCCAACGCCTTGATGTGGTGGGCGCCGCGTCAGTGACGTCGGACAGCGATCTCACCACGGCCTGCGTCAATGCCATGATCGCGGCCATCACCGGAAGCAACGGCCGGAATGGCTGCGCGGCCGACCGAACTGTCTCAATTCGGCGGGCCAGCAGGTAGCGTTCGATCGAGTGATATAGCCAGGCCCCGACGCCCAGCGCGTAGATCACCAGCGCCGCCGCGATCGCCGCCTGCCCGTAGGCCGCGCAGAAGACCGCGCCCAAGATGACGGTCGCCGCCAGCACGGCAGCAATGGCGACGCGCAGCTCCAACCGGGTCATGAATCCGCGTCAGGGTCGCGCCCCGCCCCTCGGACCGCTTCAGCCGCCGCCCGGATCTGTGGCGTCACCAGCATCACCTGGCCCAGCACCCCGTTGACGAAACCCGGCGAATCGTCGGTGGACAGCTCCTTGGCCAGCTCCACCGCCTCGTCGACAGCGACCGGGCCGGGCACGTCGTCGGCGTGCAGCAGCTCCCAGACCGCGACCCGCAGGATGGCCCGGTCCACGGCGGGCAGTCGTTCCAATGTCCAGCCCTGCAGATGCGAGGCGATCAAATCGTCGATGTGTGCGGCGTGCTCGCTGACGCCGCGGGCCACCGTCGCCGTGTACGGGTTCAGCGGCGCAACATCAGGCTTCGCCTCCGCCAGTGCGGTGCGGGCGTCGGCCGCCTCGGCCGGTGTCACCCCGCGGGCTTCGGCCTCGAACAACAAGTCGACGGCGCGTTTGCGGGCTTGGTGGCGTCCTTTGACAGAACGCGCGGGCTTGCTCACGCGTTGACGCGTCCCAAGTAGCTACCGTCGCGAGAGTCGACCTTGAGTTTGTCGCCGGTGTTGATGAACAACGGCACCTGGAGCTCCGCACCGGTCTCCACGGTCGCGGGCTTGGTACCGGCGCTGGACCGATCGCCCTGCAGACCCGGTTCGGTGTGCGTGACCACGAGTTCGACGGTCACCGGAAGCTCGAGGTACAGCGGCGCCCCGTTGTGGAAAGCCACCTGCACCGGCAGGCCCTCCAGCAAGAACCGGGCGGCATCGCCCACCAGCGACTCCGACAGCGGGTGCTGCTCGTAGTCCTGGCTGTCCATGAACACGAAGTCGCTACCGTCGCGGTAGAGGTAGGTGGTGTCTCGCCGGTCCACCGTGGCGGTCTCCACCTTCACCCCCGCGTTGTAGGTTTTGTCGACCACCTTGCCCGACAACACATTCTTGAGTTTGGTGCGGACGAACGCCGGTCCCTTGCCGGGTTTGACGTGCTGGAATTCGACGATTTGCCATAGCTGGCCGTCGATCACCAGCACCAGTCCGTTCTTGAAATCCGCAGTGCTTGCCACAGTCGGTCAATCTCCTACAAGATCGCCAGTTCCTTAGGGAACCGGGTGAGTAATTCCGGTGCATGCCCGGAGGTTTCGTCTGCCACGACCAGCGTGTCCTCGATGCGGACGCCGCCGCGGTCGGGTAAATAGACGCCGGGCTCCACGGTGACCACGGAGCCCGCAAGTAGTGTACCGGCGGCCGAGGCGTTGATCCCTGGCGCTTCATGGATTTGCAGCCCCACCCCGTGGCCGAGGCCGTGGCCGAAGCGCTCGCCGTGCCCGGCGTCGGTGATGACGCGGCGCGCTTCTGCATCTATGTCAGCCAGGCTCGCGCCGGCCCGCAGCGCGTGACGGCCGGCTTGCTGCGCGGTGCTGACCAGCTCGTAGATCTCGCGCTGCCAATCGGCGGCCTTGCCCAGCACAAACGTCCGGGTCATATCGGAGTGATAGCCGCCGACCAGGGCACCGAAATCGATCTTGACGAAGTCGCCGGCGGTCAGCACCGCATCGGTGGGCCGGTGATGCGGGATCGCCGAATTCGCCCCGCTGGCCACGATCGTCTCGAACGAGACGCCGTCGGCGCCGTGGTCGAGCATCAAAGCCTCCAGTTCGCGGCCCACCTCGCGTTCGGTCCGGCCGGGCCGCAGCCCGCCGCGGGCCACCAAGTCGGTCAGCGCGGCGTCGGCGGCCTCGCAGGCCAACCGCAGCAGCGCCACTTCGCCGGCGTCCTTGACTTCGCGCAGCGCTTCCACCGTCTGCGAGGCGCGAACCAGCTCGGTTCCGGCCTGCGCTAATTCGCCGGCCAGCGCGTCGAACCCGTCCACGGTGACCACATGACTCTCGAAACCCAGCCGCCGCACGCCGCCGGATGCGGCCCGCCCGGCCAGGTGACGCCCGCAGGCCCGCTCGATGGCGATCTCCAAGTCGGGTGCCTGCTGGGTGGCCTGGGTGCGGTAGCGGCCGTCGGTGGCCAGCACCGGCGGCCGATCGTCGGCGAACACCAGCAGGGCCGCGTTGGACCCGGTGAAGCCGGACAGGTAGCGCACGTTGATCAGGTCGGTGACCAGCATCGCGTCCAGTTCGGCCGCACGAAGTCGTGCACCGAGCGCGGCTCGCCGCTGGGAATGTGTCACGCACGGTGACGGTACTCGCTACGCTGTGGCCCCATGACTAACTGGATGCTGCGCGGCCTGGTCTTCGCCGGTGCGATGGTCGTCGTACGGCTGCTTCAGGGATCGCTGATCAACGTGTGGCAGACGCAGGCCGCGCTGATCAGCATTGCGCTGCTAATCCTGTTCCTGGCCGGCGTGGTCTTCTGGGGGATCAGAGACGGGCGCGAGGACGCCGCCTCGAACCCGGACCCGGATCGCCGTTCTGATCTGGCGATGACATGGCTGTTGGCCGGCCTGGTGGCCGGGCTGGTCAGCGGCGCGGTGACCTGGCTGATCGGGGTGTTCTACAAGGCGCTGTACGTCGGTGGGTTGATCAACGAGCTCACCGTGTTCGCCGCCTTCACCGCGCTGCTGGTGTTTCTGGGCGGGATCAGCGGCGTAACGCTTGGCCGCTACCTGATCGACCGCGCGGGTGCCTACAAGCCGCAGGGCGGCCGCGGTGAGGAAGATCGAGCCGACACCGACGTTTTTTCCGCCGTCCGCTCGGATGAGGCCGCCGCCGCGGAGGGTGGAGCGTGGCCCGAGGAGCAACCGTCGGCGGTGGCAACGGCCGAGCGTGAGGAACATGGCGCGCCGCAGGCTTACAGCGAAGAAGGCCACGGGGAAGAAACTGACGCGACGACCGAGGCCGTCAGCCCGGCCCACGGCGAGGATAAGACCGAAAAGATTGCTTGGCCGCCGCACAGTGCGGAGACCACTACTGAGGTGATCCCGGCCCACGAGACGGAGCAGACCACCGAAGCGGTCCCGACCAAGGGCGACACCGAGCGCACCGAGCCGACGGCCAAGCGGGACGAAGACTAAGAGTTGACCCCGTAATGGGTCATGCAGCGCCAACCAGCTTGGGGGCTGGTTGTTTTCGGCTGGTCCCGCGACGTCCAGGCTTTCCGCTTGGTCTGTTCGGGGGTGGTCCGGGTGCTGCTTGATCAGCAGAGGCCACCTGGTGGTGGCTGCCGGTCCTGGCCGATCCAACACCCGGTGGTGCTGGTGGCTGATGCCGGTTGACTGAGCTCTCCCCCTCTTGCTGGGAGGCCAGCCACGCCCGCAGGGCGTGGGCAAGTCGGTAGTCGACGCGGGCGGTGCGTGGATCATCCGGATCGCTGAGCTCCACGCAGGCCGCCAGGGTGGCCGAGACGATGTCACGATCCCCGTGCAGCCCGCAGTGGCCGCAGTCATGGGTGCGCTGAGCCAGGGTCTTGGGGACGCGATTGCCGCACAGGCAGTGCTGGCTGAGTGCCGTAGTGCGGGTGCCGCAGCGGTGCAGCCGGCCGCCGGCGGCAGCGCATTCGTGTTCGAGTGCGCTCACGAGCATGCCCGGGCTGAACAGGGCGATTCGCGTGCCCCACAAGCGCGTCCAGGTCGAGATTGAGCAGTCCTCGACGGTGATCGAACTACCGTGGGCGGCCACGATGCGCGCCGCGATGTCGCGGGCGCGGGCGTGTTTAGCCTGACTGGCGCGGCGGGAGTCGGCGGCATGGTCGGTGCGGATGCGTTGATGACGGCGCGACAGCGTGTCGTGACGGTAGGCGCACAGCGGAACACCATCAGCGCGGGTATGGCGGGCCCCGCCCGGGTTAATGATCGTCCTGGCCGCCAACCCGCGTGCGGTGCGCCGAGCGGCCCGGGCGGCCTGACGTGCTGACGGGCCGTACTGGTCGGGGTTGGTGTTGCGCCGAGACCGATCCAACGCCTTTTGCCGGGCCCGTGCTTTCTTGGCGGCACGTGCCGCGGCGCGCTGTTGGTCGGGTGTGCGGCCGATGCGATCGACGACCAGCTCGCAGGGCTGACCGTCGGGGAACGACGCCACCACCAGATTGGACACGTTGGCATCCACCCCCGCCCGCCGGCCGCCGGGGATCGCGGCGCGGCGTGACCGCGTGGCCAGCGACTGATACCCGGCCTGATGGACGAGCAGATGCGCGTAGTACCGCCAGCCACCGGGCGCTTTACGGTCCCGGACGCGGACAAGGTCGATCTTGTGCCACACGGCCGGGTGGGCCAGGAAATGACACAAGTGCGCCCACTGGCCCGCACCCTGAGGCAGGCGCACCGGAAGTACGAGATCCCCGCCGGGCAGGCCGGTGAACACCACCGCCAACGCACCATCGTGATCCCACCACGAGCCGCTTGGAGGCTTGCACGGCGCCGGCAACCGGGCGGGCTGGGCCAAAAGCGAGGATCCGGCAGGCCAGCCGGCCGCCTCGATCGCCGTGCTCACCGACATCGGTAGCCGCGAATGCCGATACGCGTCCAGGTGCCCGTCCAGGGCGCCGACTAGCCGATACGTCTCCCATACCGGCGTGGTTTTGGTGTGCGAGCGCGCCCGCCCCACAATCCGGGTGAACTCCCACCACGAGCCGACCCTTGGCGCGCCGTGCCGACGCCCAGAACTATCGGCGAACAAATGCCGGTCCACGGTTTGCCACACCTCGTCGGCCACGTGCAGGCCGATGGCCTTGGTCAGATGATCACGCATCCACCCGCTGGCCTCAATATGGGATTTCGCGGCGGCCTCGATGCCCTTGCGGGATAACCCAAGCCGCTCCCGCAGCGCCTTCGGATCACGGCCGCGCTCATGATCTGCCGCCCAATACGCCCGGCACCGTGCGGCCGCGTCGCGCTGCAGTGCCCGGCGCAGCCGAAACACCGCCTCCCACTCGCGTTCCAACCGGCGCCGGATGTGTCCGTCGGTGAGGCCAAGCTCCAGCCGGATCACCGATACCGGACCGTCATATTTGAAATTCGGGGCCTTCGATTTACCCCGCCGTCGCGGTGGCGCCACGTCACCGCCGATCCCGGCGGTGGTGTCGGTGACCGCGGCTGCCATGGCGGTCATGAAACCATCACCCCCTGACAACGACCCCGATGCACGATCAGACGAACACCGCCATCAGCAAGAACTACCGCCGCAGCGTCAACACCCAGGTCATCATCTGTGCCCACCGGCGCCGCGTGATCGCGGCCGACCAGTGCTGGCCCGGCAACCGAAACGACGTCACACTGGCTTACCACACCGTGACGCACTCACCGGCCACGAGATCCTTAGCGACGGCGCGTACCGCGGCATCACCTCGACCACGACCATGCTGGCCGGACCATCTGCGACGACAACTACCGACTACATCCGCGAATCTGAGCCCACGTCGAATACGTCGCCCGACTCAAAGACTGGCAAATACTGCGGCAATGCCGCCGCTACTGCGACGCCATCAACCACAGCCTCCAAATCATCGCCGGACTCTGGAACCTCAAAACCCACAACCCGATACGGGTCAACTCTCAGCCGGAGGCGCTGGCCAGATAGCGCAGCGCCAGCAGATAGCCCTGCACGCCGAGCCCGGCGATCACCCCGGTCGCGATGGGGCTCAAGTAAGAGTGATGCCGAAACTCCTCGCGGGCAAACACATTGGAGATATGCACCTCGATCAGTGGCGCACTCAGCTCTGTGCAGGCATCGCGCAGCGCCACCGATGTGTGCGTCAGCCCCCCGGCGTTGAGGATCACCGGTTCTCCGGCGTCGGCGGCCAAGTGAATCCACTCCAGTAGCTGAGCCTCGCTGTCACTTTGCCGCACAACAACTTTCAGCCCCAACTCGGCGGCCTCGCGTTCGATCACCGCGACCAAGTCGTCGTGGGTGGTGTCGCCGTAGACCTCAGGCTCCCGGCGGCCGAGCCGGCCGAGGTTGGGTCAGTTGATCACGTTGATCACTGTGCTCATCTAGCGCCGCTCCTCGACCCCGGCTCCGCCGGCGTCATCGTCGCCGCGGCGGCTCATCGGATCCCCACCTCCGCGTAGGCCGCCGCCAGCAAGGCCGGGTCCGGCCCCTCCAGCCGGCCCGGCTTGGCCAGCCCGTCGAGAACGACGAACCGCAGCACCCCTGACCGGGTTTTCTTGTCGCCGGCCATGTACTCCAAAAGTTCCGGCAAGGCGTCGGCGTCGTAGCCGATCGGCAAGCCCAGCGATGCCAGGATGCTGCGGTGGCGGTCGGCTGTGGCGTCGTCGAGCCGCCCGGCCAGCCGGCCCAGCTCGGCGGCAAATACCAAACCCACCGAAACCGCTGCGCCGTGGCGCCATTGGTAGCGTTCCCGGCGCTCGATCGCGTGGCCCAAGGTATGGCCGTAGTTGAGGATTTCGCGCAGCTGCGATTCCTTTTCGTCGGCGGCGACGACCTCGGCCTTGACGGTGACTGCACGCCGGATCAGCTCCGGCAGCACGCCACCCGACGGGTCCATAGCCGCCTGCGGGTCGGCCTCGATCCGATCCAGGATCACCGGGTCGGCGATGAAACCGGCCTTGACGACTTCGGCCATACCGGCCGCGATTTCGTTGGGCGGCAACGTCTGCAGGGTAGCCAGGTCGACCAGCACGCCGATCGGCTGGTGAAACGCACCGACCAGGTTCTTACCGGCCTGGGTGTTGATACCGGTCTTACCGCCAACCGCCGCGTCGACCATACCGAGCAACGTGGTGGGCACGTGCACGATCGACACACCCCGCAGCCACGTCGCCGCGGCGAAACCGGCGACGTCGGTGGCCGCCCCGCCGCCCAGGCTGACTAACGCATCCTTGCGACCAACGCCGATGCGGCCCAGCACTTCCCAGATGAACCCGACGACGGGCAGCTCCTTACCGGCTTCGGCGTCTGGGATTTCGATGCGATGCGCGTCGATACCCGTGGCCGCCAGCCGGGTCCGGATCTCCTCGGCGGTCTGCGCCAGCGCCGGCTGATGCAGGATCGCGACGCGGTTGCGGCCGCCGAGCAGTCCGTCCAACTCGCCCAGCAGACCGCTGCCAATTACCACCGGGTACGGCGGGTCGACGGCCACCTGCACGGTGACCGGCGTGTCAGGGTAGGTCATTTGCCCACCTCGGCGCTGCCGTGTCTGCGGGCGGCGGCCAACGCCGCCGGCGTGGCGGGAGTCGGCGG
>NZ_JBAPPI010000317.1:0-14202 GCF_049280035.1 Mycobacterium sp.
GTGGAACCGCCGCGACGCCCGGAACCCGCGCGCCCGTCAGCCAGTGCCGCCGCGCGCAACGCCGAATGGAAGTTCGGGCTCGTCGGGCCGGCCGGGGTGCTGGCCGAGCAGCGCGGCACCGTCACCACTTTCACCGTCGACAAGTTGGCCTACTCCCCCAGTCCGCCGGTGGTCTTCGCTGTCGTCGACTTCGACGACGGCACGCGGGTGCCCGTCGAACTGACCGACGTCGACGTTGAGGAGCTCACCATCGGCACCCGCGTCGAAATGACCTTCCGCAGGCTGTTCGTGGCCGACGGCATCGCGAACTACTTCTGGAAGGCCCGCCCGGTCCGCGACGACGCGCCGCGCGCAGCGCAGGAGGGATCCGCATGAGCAGCCACGGAATTCGCGACCGGGTGGCCATCATCGGGGTCGGCTGCACGCATTTCGGTGAACGCTTCGACCTCGGCCTCGACGACCTGATCCGCCAAGCCGCCGGCGAGGCGTTCGCCACCGCCGGGGTGACCAAGGATGACGTCGACGCCTACTGGTTCGGCACCGCCCAGTCGGGCATGAGCGGCATCACCGTGGCCCGGCCGCTGGGTCTGGTCGACAAGCCGGTCACCCGGGTGGAGAACTTCTGCGCCACCGGCTCCGAAGCGCTGCGCCAGGCCGCCTACGCCGTGGCCAGTGGCGCCTACGACGTCGCCATGGCGATCGGCGCGGAGAAGGTCAAAGACTCCGGTTACCAAGGACTTAACGCCTTCCCGATACCCAACGACGGCACGGCGCGCACCTTGACCGCGGCGGCGATGTTCTCCATGGTGGTTCCCGCCTACGCCAAGCGCTACAGCGTCGATGAGGACGAGCTGCGCGGTGTGCTCGCCCGCATCGCGGCCAAGAACCACGCCAACGGCGCACGCAACCCCCGAGCGCAGTTCCGCAAGCAGGTCAGCGCCGACGCGATCTGCAACATGCCCGCGGTCGCCGGACGCCTGTCGGTGTTCGACTGCGCGGGGGTGGCCGACGGGGCGGCCGCGGCGGTCGTGGTGCGCGCCGAGGAAGCCCACCGCTACACCGACAAGCCGCTGCTGATCAAGGCGCTCTCGTTGGTCGCGGGCAACGGCAGCGGATTGGCTGACCCCACCTACGATTACACCTACTTCCCCGAAGTCGCCGCATCGGCCGCCGACGCCTACCGGCAGGCGGGCATCACCGATCCGCGTGCCGAGCTGGCGATGGCCGAAGTACACGACTGCTTCACCCCGACCGAGCTGGTGCTGACCGAAGACCTCGGGTTGTGCGCGCGCGGCACCGCCTGGAAGGAAGTGCTCGCCGGCACGTTCGACCTCGACGGTGCGATGCCGGTCAACCCCGACGGCGGGCTCAAGTCGTTCGGCCATCCGACCGGGGCGTCGGGGCTGCGGATGATCTTCGAGGCGTGGCTGCAGCTGCGTGGGGAGGCTCCGGCGGATCGGCGCATCGCCACCTACGGCAAGCGGTCCAAAGCGCTGACGCACAACCTTGGCGGCTATCCGGGCGAGATGGTCTCGTTCGTCGGCATTTTCGGCACCGATTAGGCCTGCCCCAACACATCCTAGGAGGACAGAATGCCGGTGCGTGCCCCGCTGGACGGGTTGCGAGTTGTCGAGGTGTCGATGCTGGGGCCGGCAGCTATCACCACAGCCCTGGTCGATCTCGGGGCAGACGTCGTCAAGGTGGAGCCGCCGGCGGGCGACTATGTGCGCCAGATGACATGGCCTATCGTGCAAGGAATTTCGCTGATGCATTTGCATGTCAATCGCGGCAAGCGCAGCATCACCCTCGACCTGCGCAACGGCGAGGCCAAGCAGGTGTTCCGGGATCTGGCCGCGAGTGCCGATGTTGTGGTGGAGGCGATGCGCCCGGGTGCGTTGCAACGATTGGGACTGGGGCCGACGGTGTTGCGCGAACTCAACGAGAAGCTGGTCTTCACCACCATTTCGGGCTACGGCGCCACCGGCCCCTACCGTGACTACCCCAGCCACGGGATCGCCTACGACGCCTGGGCGGGGATCGTGACACCGGCGGTTGACGACGAGGGCTTCACCTATGTGCCCGAGCATGTTTCGATCGGCATCAACGCGGCGCCGTTGTATGGGGCGCTTGCCATTCTGGCGGCGGTGATCCGCGCGCGCGAGACCGGGGTTGGCGCCGAGCTGGAGTTGGCCCAGTCCGACTGCGCGGCGGCCTTCGACTGGTACCGCTCCGAGACCTACCGCGCCTACCAGCGCCCCGAGGACGAGGTGACCGGCAATGCGTCGGACAACTATGAGCGGCGCCCACCTGCGACGGCCGGCATGCGTGAGGGCGTGCGTTACCAGATCTATGCGTGTAAGGACGGGCATGTCCTGTTCATGGCCAGCGAACAGGAGTTCTGGCGCAACTTCTGCGACGGTGTCGGGCGGATGGACCTCTTCGAGCGCTGGCCGGGGTCGCGTTACGCCGACCACGCCCGGGGTAACCGCGAACTGCAGTCGCATCTGCGCGAGATCTTCGCGACTCGCACGGCCGCCGAATGGGTCGACTTCGGCGGCCGCTACAACACCCCGATCGCGCCGGTGAACACCCCCGCAACACTGCCGGCCGATCCGCAGTTCGAGGACCGGTTCGACTGGATCCCCGCCGACCGGGTCGGCGCCGATGAGCTGCCGTTTCCGGTCAACTTCCGCGATGAGCACCTGCCGGTGCCGCAAATGGCGCCGCGGGCCGGCGAACACACCGACGACGTGCTGCGCAAGGTCTGCTCGTATGACGACGCGCGGCTGACGGCGTTGCGCGCGGCGGGGGCGTTCGGCCAACAGCCGTCGACCGACCCAGTGCACTCGGCAGGCTGAGCGGCGTGATGCTAGCAGCCGAAATACGGGCGGCAGCACAGCGTTTCGGCGACGCAACGATGATGGCCGCCGAAGACGGCGCACTGACGTACCACTCGCTGGATTCTCGTTCGCAGCGCATCGCTGCGGAACTGTGGCGCAGCGGGGTCCGCGCGGGTGACCGTATCGCGCTACGGCTGCCCAGTGGGACCTCATACCTGCTTGCCTACGCGGCTGCGGCGAAACTGGGTGCGGCCGTTGCCGGAATCAACTCGGGCCTGGCGAGCGCCGAGCAGAACAAGCTCGTCGCGCTGGCCGAGCCGGCGCTGGTCTTGGACTCGGTGGACGCCGTGCGTGCGCTCGAGGAAAACAGCGGACCCACCCAGTTGCCTTACCTGCCTGAAGATCCCGCGCGACTGGCCGCGCTGGTGTTCACCAGCGGAACCAGCGGGCTGCCACGAGCCGCGATGTTCACCGAGGCACAACTAGCGGCGGTGGTGGCGCTGGAAACCGGTGGGGTGTGGGCTGATCGGCCGGGCACACCCATGGTGATCTCGACCCACCTGGCTCATGTCGGGCCGATGCTCAAGCTGCCGTGGTATCTGCGCCGCGGCCTGCGCATGCAGGTGATGCCGCGGTGGCGCGCGGCCGAGTACCTGAAGTTGGTGGCCGGCCTGCGGTTGCCGGAAATCGGCGCTATCCCACCGCAATTGGCGTTGATGCTGGCCACGCCCGGTATCGACGAGCTCGACCTGACCTGTGTGCAGCGCATCATCGCCGGCGGCGCCGCCTCATCGCCGGACCTGGTACAGGCGGTGCGACACAGGTTCGACGCCCAATACCTGGTGCGTTATTCCTCCACTGAGTCCGGTGGCGTCGGTCTCGGCACGTCCGGGGAGCGCCCCGCCGAGGCGTTGCGCGGCATCGGCAGGCCCCGGCCCGGCGTGCAGGCGTGCATCCTCGACCCCGACGGGAAGCCGCTGCCTGACGGACGGGTCGGCGAGCTGTGCCTGGCCACCCCGACGGCGATGGTCGGCTACTGGCGCGACGAACAGGCCACCGCCGCAGCGTTTCACGGTCGATGGCTTCGCACCGGTGACCTGGCAGCCCGCAACAACGACGGCACCTTCACCCTCAAAGGTCGCCTCAAGGAGATGTATATCCGCGGCGGCTACAACGTTTACCCGGCGGAGGTGGAGGCCGAACTGGGCTGCCATCCCGCGGTTTCGGCGTGCGCGGTGGTGGCGCGCCCGGACCCGACGATGGGTGAGATCGGCGTCGCCGTCATCGCGGTCAACGAACCTGCGCACGCGCCGAGCCTGGCCGATCTGCGCGCGTTCCTCGACCGACGGGTGGCGCGGTGGAAGCTGCCCGAAGGTCTACTCGTGGTCGATAAGCTGCCGCTCAACAGCACCCACAAGCCGGATCGGCGCCTGCTCACCGAGATGGTTCGTGGCGCGGCGCGTTAGGCAGCGCAGCAGCGTCAGAAACGCATGCCGGGGTGGCGGGTTTCGAAGATCTCGGTCGACATGATCGTCCCGAGACTCTTTGCGTCCCACTTCTTTCCGCCGGCACTAACGGCTCTGCGCTCCTTCCAGCCCTGCATCCATATGATGCGGTCCTCGATCGAGCGGATCACCTGACCGGTCACGTGCGCAGCCTCATCACTGGCCAGCCACGCGACCAGCGGCGAGGAGTTCGCCGGGTCCATGGGGTGGTACTGATCTTCGGGCACCTCGTCGGGCTCGAAGGATTCGCCCATCCCCGGCATCGTCGCGGTGATCCGGGTCAGGCCCGACGGCCCGACGGCGTTGGCGGTCACGCCGATGCGATGCAACTCCAGCGCCAACGTCAGCGTCATCCCGACGATGGCCCCTTTGGCCGCCGCGTAATTGGTCTGGCCGAAATTGCCGCCGAGCCCGGCGCCCGAGGTGGTGTTGATGATGCGGCCGTTGACATTGGCCTCGCCGGCCTTGTTGCGCGCCCGCCAGTGCAGCGCTGCATGGTGGCAGATGGTCCAGGTGCCCTTTACGTGCACCCGCATGACGGCGTCGAAGTCCTGCTCGGACATGTTCCAGATGGCGGCGTCGCGCACTATGCCGGCGTTGTTGACCACGATGTCGAGCTGACCGTAGGTGTCGACGGCCTGACGCACCATCTCGCCGGCCGCGGCGAAGTCGGACACATCGCCGTAATTGGCCACCGCGACGCCGCCGGCCTTTTCGATCAGGCGCACGGTTTCCTCGGCCGCGGTGCTGACACCCTCCCCGCGGACCGAGGTCCCCAGGTCGTTGACGATGACGCTGGCACCGTGCTTGGCCAGCTCCATCGCGTGCCCGCGACCGATGCCGTGACCGGCTCCGGTCACCAGCGCGACTTTCCCGTCGAGCAGACCCACGCCCGCCTCTCCTCCTGTGTTTTGCCTGCGGTGTGTGCTGTACGTGCCGTTCTCAGAGCGGCATGTCGGGCAGCTCGAGACCGAGCAGCTTGATCGCGTTGCCGCGGGCGATCTTGTCGATCTGGTCCTGTGGAAGGTGCCCGAACTGCAGCGCGGCGGCCTCGCGTGACTGCGGCCAGGTGCCATCCTGGTGCGGGTAATCGGTTTCGAACAGCACGTTGTCCACCCCGACGCGATCCAGCACGCTGACCCCGACCGGGTCCTTGAAAAAGCAGCTGTACACCTGCCGGTAGTAGTAGGTCGACGGCAGCTCGGGACAGTTGTCCTGGCCGTGGGCCCAGCCGCGGTGGGTGTGCCAGACGTCGTCGGTGCGCTCCAAAACATAAGGGATCCAGCCGATCTGAGCCTCGGCGTAGAGCAGCTTGAGGTTCGGGAATCGGTGCAGCACGCCGGAGAACAGGAAGTCGACCAGGCTGCCGACGGAGTTGCCGAAGATGATGGTGCCCTGCACGGCCTCCGGTGCGTCGTCGGAGGTCTTCGGGGTCTTGGTGCCCGAACCGATGTGCATCGACAACACCGTTCCGGTCTCTTGGCACGCGGCAAAGAACGGATCCCAGTACCCGGAGTGGATGCTGGGCAGGTCCAGATACGACGGCAGCTCGCTGAAGGCCACCGCCGGAACTCCGCGGGCCGCGTTTCGGCGGACCTCTGCGGCAGCCAGCTGCACATCCCACAACGGCACGATGCACAGCGGGATCAGTCGCCCGTCGCTGCCCCCGCACCATTCCTCGACCATCCAGTCGTTGTAGGCCTCCACGCAGAGCCGGGCAAGCTCTTTGTCCTTGCCCCACAGAAACAATTGACCGCAGAAGCGCGGGTAGTTGGGGAAGCACATCTGCGCTTGCACGCCGTTGATGGTCATGTCGGCGATCCGCTCGGGCGCCCGGAAGCAGCCCGGCCGCATATCTTCATAAGTCACTCCAGTTAGCGTGACCTCGTCAGCCGGCACACCGGCAGCGGCAATGTAACGCTTCAGGCTGGTTTGGCGGTCCTCGTAGAACCACCACGCGACGTCGGAGCCCTCGGTGCCGGGCGCCTCGATATAGGAGGAGCCGACCAGCTTGATGTCTCCGGCCGGCGCGTACACCACCCGCGGCCCCACCTCGCGGTACTTCGCGGGCAAGCGGGAGGTCCAAACATCAGGCGGCTCAACGACATGCGCATCGACGTCGACGATCGCCGGAATCCGCGCCAGCCGCTCGTCGAGGAGATCGGCTTCCTGAACATTCTGCGACATGAAGGTGCCCTCACTATCGGAAATCAATATTGATATTATATACACAATCCGAAATCGAGAAATTGGGTGATGCTCGGTATGCCCGATTCGCGAATCGTCAGTCCTCCCAGTCGGTGCGGTCCGAGCGGGCCGGTTGCCGCCCGGTACGCAGCGGCGCGAGCGGGGCGTCCACGAGCAGCACGCGGTGACGCGACCGCACATGCTTCTCGGCACTGCCCACCAGCAGCTCGGGTGCATTGAGCAATGCCTGCTCGGCCAGGCTCCACGCCTCCCACGACGGAATGGCCCACAGCAGGATGCATTCGTCGTCGGCCACCATCGCGGTGCGCCAGGCGCCCAGAAGCCGCCAACCGAACCGGTCGTGCGCCGCCGGGGCGGCCTCGATCGCGGCGTCCAGAAACGCCTCGGGCCGCCCACGTTCCAGCCGAATCAGTTCGTGGGCATAGGTCGCCGCGCCGATGCCTTCGGCGCACAGCTGCGCGATGGTCTTGGTCTGCGGGTGCGGGACTAGGACGCGGTCGAATCCGCCTGAGCGCAAATCAGCTGCCGACGCCCACCACTTGGCCAGTGCAGGATCTTGCATCCCGACGCCGCCCGTCTCATGGCCCAAGCTGCGCGCCAGTCCATCGAATCCGTCCTCCTCCCAGATGTTGACGACCTCCGGCCACGTTCCGGTCGAGCCGATGGTCCCCCAGACGCCGTAACACAGCTGGTTGCGTTGCTCCTGCGCGATTGGGCTCCAGTTCGCCGTCATGTGGTGCATGTAGCGGGCCCGGTTCTGCTTGGTGATGGAGATGAACTCGTGGATGTAAACCTTGGTATTGCCGGTCGCAACGCCTGACTCAGCCACGGGGCACCTCTTTCCATGGCCGGCCCTCCCACGGATCCGGCTCCTTCGGCATCCCCAGCACGCGCTCAGCGAGGATGTTCTTGTTCACCTCGGTCGTGCCGCCCTCGATCGTGTTGGCGCGGCTTCGCAGCATCCCGCGCACTTCGGCGGGCATCGACTCGCTATAGGTGCCGGGCTCGCCGTACCACGCGGTGCCCGAAGAGCCGAGCATCTCAGCGGCCAGCTTCTGGATCCGCTGGTTCAGATCGGAGCCGTGCACCTTGCCAATGGAGCTCTCCGGCCCCGGGGGCAGGCCCGCCCGCAGTCCAGCGCGGATCCGGTCGTTGGTCCAGCCGCGGATCTGCTCCTCTGCCCACAGCCGGACCAACTGGCCACGGATCTGGGTGTCGTCCCACCCGCCGGCCAACCCCGCCTTCTCCCGCTCACGGGCCAGGCGCACCAGCCGTCGGGTCCCTGACCCGCCGATGCGGTCGACACCACCGGAACCCGATCCCGAGACCATCTGGCGCTCACCGGATAGCGTTGAGCGCGCGACCTTCCAGCCTGCGTTGACTTCGCCAACGCGCTGGTCGTCGGGAACGAACGCGCCGTCCAAGAACACCTCGTTGAAGTCGACCTCACCGCCGATGTGCCGCAGCGGCTTGACCTCTACGCCGGGCTGATGCAGGTCAATAAGGAAGTAGGTGATGCCATCGCGTTTGGCCACCTCCGGATCGGTACGTGCGAGCAGGACAGCCATGTCGGCCAGATGGGCCCATGTGGTCCAGACCTTTTGGCCGGTGATGCGCCAGCCGTCGCCATCGCGCACGGCGCGGGTAGCCAGCGATGCCAGATCAGAACCGGCACCGGGCTCAGAAAACAGCTGGCACCACACCTGCTCGTTGCGCACGATCGGCGGAAGGAAACGCAGTCGCTGGTCCTCAGTGCCGTCGGAGAACAGCGCCGGGGCAGCAAGGTTGAGTCCCAACGGGTTCAGCCGCGGCAGGTGGTAGCGCGTGAGGATCTGTTCGGCGGCCCGCGCCAGTGGCCGGTCCCAGCCCAGGCCCCCGTACTCCGGGTTCCACTGCGGCACAACGAGTCCCGCGGCGGCCAGGGTCGGATACCAGGCCCGGTATTCGTCGGGCGTGCGGACACTGCGCACGGCGCTGGGGCCGTCGGCCTCGGCCGCTTCCCGCCACGCCGTCGGAATCGCCTCGCTCACCCACGACCGCACAGCCGTTTGCGCCTCCACCGGCGTGCTGGCGGCCAACAGGTCCTCTCGCGTGATCACGGCACCTCCTCGGTCTATGGTTCTGCTGCCTGCCCACGAGCCACCCGTGCCCGGGTGGTCTCCAGCGACGCCCACAGCTGTCTCTTGACGGCCGCCAACGTCGCGGCGTCGGCGCTGTCGGCGATGCGCCGCGCGATGTCGGCGGCCACTTCGGTCAGACGCTCGGGCGGGTCGACGACTTCGCTGACCCAGCCCAGTTGGTAGGCCCGCCGCGCGTCGACGCGCTCGTGTGCACCAATCAGTGCCATGCGCGCGACGGGCCCGAACGCCGCACGCCGAGCCAGCCCGATGGTCTCGAATGCCGACGCCTGCCCGACGCTGACGTGTGGGTCGAGGAAAGCGGCGTCCGACGACGCGATCACGACGTCGGAATCGACCACGAAATGCAGTCCGCCCCCGGCGCATACCCCGTTGACCGCGGTGACGACCGGCTTGGTGACACCGCAATGCCAGCCGGTCAGCTGAAGGTCGGCGCGCTTGGTGCGTCGCGACATCTCCCGCAGCGCCGCCGGGTCACGAGCGAGCTGCACCATGTCCAGACCCGTTTGAAACGCTCGGCCAGCCCCGGTGACCACGATGACGCGAATCGAGTTGTCCGCGTTTAGTTCTCGCCAAGCTTCCGGCAGCGCCGCCATCATCGACGCGTCCATCGCGTTGCCCGCCTGCGGCCGGTTGAAGATCAGCCAGCCCAGCATGCCGTCGCGCTGGATCAGCAGCGATTCCTCGGCAACGGCCACGACACCCCCTCGGATTGGGTCTTGAGCGGAAGATATATATTTTATCCGTTATCCAGACGGCGTTCGCTCGGGGGTCGTCGCCGTCCTGGCGAGAGGTGGAAGATGGCAGGCGCCGAGGGTCAGATCACCGACGATGGCGTGGCGGCACTGTGCGCCCGAATCGGCAAGCCGCAGGTGTATCCGGCGTCGCCGCACTACCATCGGCCCGGAGTCGACGCCTTCCGCCACGTCGCATGGTCGTACGGTGACGACAACCCGCTGTGGAGCAACGTCGACTACGCCGCTCAATCGGTGTGGAAAGAGCCCATCGCCCCGCCCGCGATCGTCGGCGGCGACAGCCTGATCGGAGAAGACGAGCTCAGCGCCGAGGAACTCGCCGCCCAGAAGGAGTTACGCGGCGACCCGCTGCGCGGTGTGCACGCCTTTTATGCCGCCAGCGAGCGGGAATGGTGGGCCCCGTTGCGGCCGGATCACCGGGTATCGCGGCGCACCGCGCTCGTCGGAGTCATCGACAAGCCGAGTGAGTTCGGCGGCCGCGGCGTTCAGGAGTGGACCGCGCAGGCGTTTCGGACCGACGACGGCACCCTGCTGGGCGCCCAGTACCGGATGATGTATCGCACCGAGCGACAGAAGGCGCGCGAACGCAAAAAGTACGACAGCGTCGAGATCGCGCCGTGGACCGACGACGGCATCGCCGAGATCGACGCCCACTATGCGGCCGAGCGCGCGCGTGGCGCCGAGCCGCGGTGGTGGGAGGATGTCGCCGAAGGCGACCAGATCGGCCCGCTGGCGAAGGGACCGCTGACGGTGACCGACATGGTCTGCTGGCACGTCGGCATGGGTATGGGGATGTACAACGTGGCGCCGCTGCGCCTGGCGTACCGCAACCGCCAGCGGGTCCCGCGCTTCTACCATCGCGATGAGCTGGGCGTCCCCGACGCGATGCAGCGTGTACATTGGGATCCGGCGTTCGCCCGGAAATCGGGCAACCCCACCACGTTTGACTACGGCCGTATGCGTGAGGCATGGATGATCCACGCCTGCACCGACTGGATGGGTGACGACGCCTGGCTGTGGCGGCTGCGCGTCGAATTCCGCCAGTTCAACTATGTCGGAGACGTCCAATGGGTGGAAGGCACCGTCACCCAGCGCTACCTTGCCGACGGTGATCGCCCCGCCGTCGATGTCGAATTGCGCACCCGCAACCAGCGCGACGTGGTGACCTCACCCGGTAGCGCCACCATCCTGCTACCCAGTCGCGAACACGGCCCGGTCCGGCTACCGGAACCGCCGGGCGGCGCGACCACCCTGGCGGAGGCGTTCGTCGCCACCATCGACGGATTTGACCGTCGATGAGCAACGACGGCGGGCTCGTCGACGCACAGCTGCTGCAGCGCACCGCGCGCGAGGTTTTCACCGAGCTGTTCCCCAGTGCGCGGGTGCGCGAATTGATGGCCACGCAGTCGGGCTTCGACCGCCAGGACTGGCGTCGGCTCACCGGTGAGCTCGGCGTTACCGGACTGATGGTCGGCGAGCAGTTCGGCGGTGCCGGCATGAGCGCGCGCGAACTCGGGGTGGTATTCGAGGAGGCCGGCCGCAGCCTCGGCGGGGCACCGATGTTCGCCGTCGCCGGCCTGGCCATACCGCTGCTGCTGGAGGTCGACAACGCCGACGCATGCGCGCGCTGGCTGCCCGGATTGTGCGACGGCAGCCTGCTGGCCACCGTGATCTATGCCGACGCCGACGGTCGTTGGGGCCCAGCACAAGTGGACATCCACGCCGATGGAGACCGACTGTTCGGGCGAGGTGGCTACGTCATCGACGCCGCCGACTCCGATCTGATCTTCAGCCCGGCGCGCACGCCGGAAGGGCCGGCGGTGTTCGCCGTCGAACGTCACGGCGCCGGCGTCGAGGTGACACGCCTGATCACGCTCGACCAGACGCGCAAACAGGCCCACGTTGAGTTCTCCGGTGCCCGCGGGGTCCGCCTCTGCGGCGCTGACCACCCGCTCGACCGCGCCTACGCTACCTCGTGCGCCCTGTTGGCCTACGAATCGGCCGGTGTGGCCGCTCGCTGCCTGGACATGACCGCCGAATACGCCCGCGAGCGCGTGCAATTCGGCAGGCCGATCGGCAGCTTTCAGGCGATCAAGCAGAAGTTGGCCGACCTTCTCATTCAGGTGGAGTCGGCGCGCTCGGCGGCTACCGCTGCCGTCGAAGCCGTGGCCACCGACAGCCCCGACCTGTGGTGGACCGCATCGTTGGCCAAGGCGTACTGCTCGGAGGCGGCCATGCATGCCAGCGAGGAGACCATCCAGATCCACGGCGGGATCGGCTTCACCTGGGAGCACGACGCCCATCTGTACTTCAAGCGCGCCCGCACCGGCCAGGAGCTGCTCGGCGCCGCTTGCAAGCATTACGACGTTGTGGCCGAACACCTTTCACGAATTTGAGCCAAACGTTAGGAGACGCAATGGGATACGAAACGCTCAAGGTCGAGCGGCGCGGCCACGTCGGCTGGCTGCTGTTCAACCGGCCGGAGCGGCGGAACGCGATGAACAACGCGATGCGCGACGAGCTGCGGCTGGCCTGGCAGGAACTTGCCGATGATCCAGCCGTGCGCGTCATCGTGAACAGCGGCCTGGGTCCCCATTTTCAGACCGGTGCCGACGTCGTCGAAATCGCAACCGACGGCCAGGGTTTCGGCCGCTACCGGCAATCGGTCGAGGACTGGGATCTCGGTTTCACGTCGTGGTTCTTACAGCTGGACAAACCGGTCATCGCCGCGGTCAACGGGATCTGTGCCGGCGGTGGGCTGCACTTCGTCGCGGACGCCGATATCGTCATAGCCGCCTCGGACGCCCAGTTCACCGATCCGCACGTCTCGGTCGGTCAGGTCACGGCGATCGAGGCGATCGGTCTGATGCGCAAGATTCCGGCCGAGGCAGTGCTGCGCATGGCGCTGGTCGGGCGCCACGAACGGATGTCAGCCCAGCGTGCCTATGAAATCGGTTTGATCAGCGAGATCATCGACCCGCCGGAGCGCCTGCACGAGGCCGCGCAAGATCTGGCCGAAAAGGTGGCGCGCAACTCACCTGCGGCGTTGCGCGCCACCAAGCGAGCGCTGTGGCAGGCCATGGAGGTCGGTTTGACCGACGCCTGCCGCGCCGGCGCCAAGGAGCTGGTTGGCCTGTGGGGACATCCCGATCAAACCGAAGGCCCCGCTGCATTCGCCGAGAAGCGCGAGGCCCGCTGGCAGGACTAGATCGGTTGTGGTCCAATTGCATTGGTCCACGGATAAGGCAAAGCCGCGGATAATTCGCGAGCTTGCACCAGAATGTTTGATTAGGGCTCCGGCAGCTCAGCCACGCCGGCGCCGGCGAAAAGCGCCGAGGCCACCTTGTCCAGCATCCAATACGCCACCACAATCGAGCGGTCACTGTTGTGGAATCCGAAACCCTCAAAAACAACATCACCGGCCGCCGCAGGAATGAGTGCATTCTCCGGGCGGTTTCGCCAGGTGAGGCGATATGCATCACCCACGGCTTCGATGTGCCAGTCGAAGTCACCGACGACGCTGTGGTCAACACCGAAGTAGCGGATGACGTAGTCCCCGGCGAAGCCGCCCGACGTGTCACCGACTGCGCGCCCGCGGCAGACGGCGCCGGCCTTCTGGCCCATGCTGCCCGACGAGACGTAGCGTGCGGTGATTACGTTGTCTTCGTCACCGCTGATGCGGTATTCCACGGCACCGATGACGGTTCGGTCGATAAGATCGGACATCATGCGCTCCTTATCCTCCGTCTGACCGTGAGATGACCGACGGTATAGCACATGCTATAAAGCTGCAATAGTGCGCCGCGAACAAGAGACGCGCTTGAACGTCGGTTGTTTCGTCAAATTGCCTGTGGTGTTTGCGCTATGGCGTTGCCGTGCCGTCGTGGGCACTGCCCCCTGGATAGGCATCGGGGGCGCCGCGCTCGATGATGGCCCTGCGTCTGCTCTCGGACGATGCTGTGGCTCCACTCGCTATTGCCTCGAGCAGGTTAGCGGCCTTCAAACTTCGGGTCACGGCGCTCGGTAAACGCCACCAGCCCCTCGCGGAAATCCGGGCTGCGCGAGCTCAACTCCATTGCGAAGGCCTCGCCGACGAGCTGCTGTTCCAGCGACTGCGAATAGCCGGCGTTGAGTAGCGACTTCGTCAAACCGATGGCGACGGTGGGCCCGTTAGCCAGCTTGTCGGCAAGCTCGTCTACGGCCGCATCCACTTCCGCGTCATCGACAGCTGCGTGGGCCAACCCCCACTCTGCCGCCTCGGTCCCTGACAGTTGCCTGCCCAGGATGAGCAGTTCGCGTGCCCGAGCACGGCCCACGATGCGCGGCAACAACCACGTGCTGCCCGAATCCGGGGTGAAACCACGCGACAGGAACGGATACCACCACCGCGCATCATGCGATGTAACCGTGAAGTCCGAGGCGAGCGCGATCTGCGCGCCGATTCCGACCGCCCATCCGCGCACCGAACACAGAATCGGCAGCTGAGTTTCCAGCAGAAGTGGGATCAGCCGATTGGCCTGGGTGGGCAGACGGCGCTGAATGCTTGCTGTGCGCGGTTTGACCTCACGCACCGCGTTTCGGCCGACGATGTCGAAACCACTGCAGAAGTTGTGATTTGCGCCGCGTACCACGATCACCCGTAGCTCGTCGTGGGTGGCTGCGGCCTCCAGATTATCGATGAACGCCGCCATCGCCGTGTCGTCGAGCGCGTTGCGGTGCCGGGGCCGATCGATCGTGAGGGTCAGCCGCGTGCCGT
>NZ_JBAPPI010000318.1:0-2479 GCF_049280035.1 Mycobacterium sp.
AAGAACTGACGGGACCATCACATGACGACTTCCGAGATCGCCACCTTGTCCGGCTACGAAGAGTTCGCGCCGTGGCTGCTGGTCGAGAAGACCGGCAACGTCCATGTCATCAGCATCAATCGGCCCGAGGCGTTCAACGCCGTCAACGAAGAGGTTCACCACGCGTTCGCCACTATCTGGAGGGTGCTCGCAGCCGACGACGACGTGCGGGCAGTGGTGACGACCGGTGTCGGCAAGGCGTTCTCGGCCGGCGGCGACATGGTGATGTTCGGGCGCCTGATCGATGACGCCGTGGCACGCCAGTTTCAGATCACCGAGGCCCGCACCGTGTTCCTCGAGGTGATCAACTTCCCCAAGCCGCTGGTGTCGGCGGTCAACGGCCCGGCTGTCGGGCTGGGCTGCTCGATCGCTCTGCTGAGCGACTTCCTCGTGATGGGGGAGAGCAGCTATCTGGCCGATCCGCACGTCGCGGTCGGGTTGGTGGCCGGCGACGGCGGCGCTGCGATGCTGCCGCTCTTGATCGGCTTGATGAAGGCCAAAGAATATGTGCTGCTGGGGGATCGGATCACCCCGGCCATCGCGGACAAGCTGAACCTCGTCACCAAGGTCGCCACCGACGACACCGTGCTCGACGAGGCGCTGGCGATCGGCGAGCGACTGGCCGGCCTGCCGCCCCAGGCGCTGCGCGCCAGCAAGGTCGCGATGAACATGCACCTGTCGCGGGCTGCGCTCGGCGTGCTGGAGTACGCGCTGGCCGAGGAATACACGTCGTTCACAACTCCGGAATTCAAGGAGCGGGTGGCCGCGTTCCGGGCCCGCTCCAAGAAGTAGCGGCGTTCGGGCGGCGGGAGGCGGGTTCGATTCGGCTACGTGCGCCGGGTGCGCGAACGCGAGGTCTTAGTGGCGCGTCGACCACCGATCGCGTCGAGGCGAGCGAGGATGTCGAAGGCCTCCGCGAAGGATTGCGCGAGTTCGTCGGCACGGCCGGAGGACCATTGGTCCAATGCCGCGATGAGCGCGTTGCGCACGGCTCCCGCGACGATGATTGGACGCAGGTCCCTCGCCGGATCGACGCCCAGCCGCTCGGCGTTGGTCCGCACGAACCGCTCGGTGAGCTCGGCGTCGCCGTTGATCGTGTCGACGAGATCGGGGCTGTCACGGACGAGCACCTTGAGCTGCTCGATCAGGACGAGATCGACCTCGTCGCCACCGAGAACACCGATGGCGGCCGCTCGCCAGGAGGTGAGGAGGTCCTCGTTTGCGGGACGCTGGTCCACCGCGTCGCACAGGACGACGAGGCTGCGGCGCGGGACGGCGAGGAGCACGTCGCGCTTGGCGGCGAAGTACCGGAAGAATGTGCGTGCGGAGATGTTGCATGCCCGGGCGATGTCGTCGGTCGTGACGTTGTCGTAGCCCTGTTCAGCGAACAACCGGAGCGCAACCTGCTCGATCTCGCCCGCGACGAGTCGACGGCGACGATCCCAGACCCCTTCCTCGACGGGCGCGGCCGGAGCGGCGGGTTTAGTCATCACGCCACGACTCTAGACAGAGTATGGCAGAGGGTGCAAAAGTTGGCAGACACCCGCAATCTTTTGCGTCCAGCGGGCAACGAAGTGGCGGCGAACGACTGTAGGGAGGCATCGATGACCGAGACTGGTCAGCGTTCGGAGGTCGGAAACGGCACGATCGACGTTGCAGGGTACGTGTCGACGGACGGGTTCTTCGGTACGCCGTACGTGGACGTCGACGAAGAGCGATCGGAACCGATCGCGAACCGCTACCTCCACGGTGGGTTCGCGGACACCGCTACTCGCTGGGCGTTCTGGTTCCCGACCGACGGGCAGTACCGCGGGCGGATCCTCCAGCCGCTCGAAGGCGCCCACGGCGGCCACGAGAACGCCTTCGGCAACGACCTCGTGGCTGGCTTCCTCGGCGGGCTGCGGATGTGCGCCCGCCTCGGCGGTTGCATGGTGGAATCCAACCAGGGCCACATCGGTGACGACCTCGACCCCCGAGGGGGTGACGATCCGACGCTCTATGGGCACCGCGCCAGCGCCGAGACGGCACGACTGGCCAAGTTCGTCGCCGCGCAGGTCTACGGCGAGGCGCCTCACCATGCCTATGTCTGGGGAGGCTCGGGCGGGGGGCGGCGCTCGCCGCTCTGCCTCGAGAACGCGCCCGATGCGTGGGACGGCGCGCTGCCGTTCATGGGCGGGGGACCGATCGTGGAGCACGGCAGCACGGAGAAGATCGAGGGTGCGCAGGTGATGTCCTTCGCCACGATGTTCAACTGCCAGCGCCTGCTCGGCGAAAAGACGGACGAGATCGCCGCCGCCATGGCGCCCGGCGGGCATGGCGACCCCTTCGTCGGGCTGACCACTCACCAGCGCGAGGAGCTGGCCAGCCTGTACCGGCAGGGCTTTCCGCGCGGCGACGAGTACATGATCGGCAAGCCCCTCGGCCAGATGTGGCTCTGGAC
>NZ_JBAPPI010000319.1:0-2593 GCF_049280035.1 Mycobacterium sp.
GGCCAGCCCTAACGCCTGCAGCCGCCGCTCGCGCGCCTCCGGATCGGTGGCCAGCCGCCGCGCCCGGCCCACATGTCCGCCACTGACCGAGGCCGCCCAGTCGGCGGTTTCGGGTGTCAAAGCGTCGCCGTCGATCAAAACCTGGGCGATCGCTTCCGGCGATGGAGTCACCAGCGCGACATGCCGACAGCGGGACCGCAATGTCAGCGCGATGTCCTCGGGATCCACCGACGGCGCGCACAGCAGAAAGACCGTGGATGGCGGCGGCTCCTCGACAACTTTGAGCAAGGCGTTGGCCGCGCCTTCGGTCAGCCGGTCGGCGTCCTCGATCAGCACGATCTGCCAGCGTCCCGTGCTCGGCCGGCGAGACGCGATCTGCACGATCGCACGCATCTCGTCGACGCCGATGGACAGTCCCTCCGGGATGACCCGGCGGACATCTGCGTGCGTTCCCGCCATCGTCGTCGTGCAGGCACGGCATTCTCCGCAGCCAGGCACCCCGGCGGAGGTGCATTGCAACGCCGCAGCAAAGCACAGCGCCGCCACCGAGCGCCCCGAGCCGGGCGGGCCGGTGATCAGCCAGGCGTGCGTCATCGCCGCGGTGTGAGCCGAATCACCGCGGGCCGCCGAAGCGGCGGCCACCAAGTCGGCTTCGACCGACTCCTTGCCAACCAGCCGTGTGAATACCCTCGACATCACCGGTAACAGTACTGACCACAGCTGACCACACCGCAACATAAGTGGCTGTACACGGAACGTTTTGGCTACTTTTTCGTCCCCGACGACCGATACGGTGGGTTGGTGACCACGGCGGCAGCACTTCCCAGGCGGATCAGCGGATTCGTCCAATGGTTTGTGCGCACACCGTGGCCGGTTTTTATGCTGAGCCAGCTGCAGGCCGACATCATCGGCGCCCTGCTGGTGCTGGGCTTTCTGCGCTACGGGCTGCCACCCGAAGACCGCATCGAACTGCAAGAACTGCCGGCCCTCAACCTGGCTACCTTCACCGGGTCAATCGTCCTGCTCTTCCTCGTCGGAACCGCGATCAGCGCGCGTTTACTGGTGCCGGTGTTCCGGTGGCAGCGCCGCGACGGTTTGCTCACCGACACCGACCCCGCCGCCACCGAGCTGGCCCGCAGCCGCGCGCTGCGGTCGCCGTTCTACCGCACGGTGATCAATTTGGCGTCCTGGGGCGTCGGCGGCGTGGTCTTCATCGTCGCCAGCTGGCCGGTGGCCAAGCACGCCGCCCCGGTGGTGGCCGTCGCCACCGCCCTGGGTGCCACGGCCACTGCGATCATCGGCTATCTGCAGTCCGAGCGGGTGTTGCGCCCGGTGGCAGTTGCCGCCCTGCGTGGCGGGCTGCCGGAGAACATCCGGGCATCGGGTGTCATCGGACGCCAGATGCTGGCCTGGGCGCTGTCAACCGGGGTGCCGCTGCTGACGATCGTGCTGGCCGTGGTGGGGGACAAGGCTGAGTATCTGCACGGACCGCCGGAGAAGCTGTTAAACCCGATCCTGCTGCTGGCATTGGCGGCGCTGGGTATCGGATTGGCCAGCACGCTACTGGTGGCCACATCGATCGCCGACCCGCTGCGCCAGCTGCGCTGGGCGCTCGGCGAGGTACAGCGGGGTAATTACAACGCGCACATGCAGATCCACGACGCCAGCGAGCTGGGCCTGTTGCAGGCCGGCTTCAACGGCATGGTGCGCGACCTGGCCGAACGGCAACGGCTGCGCGACCTGTTCGGCCGCTACGTCGGTGAAGACGTCGCCCGCCGCGCGCTGGAGCGCGGCACCGAATTGGGCGGCCAGGAGCGCGATGTCGCGGTGCTGTTCGTCGATCTGGTCGGCTCCACCCAGCTCGCGGCGACCCGACCACCTGCCGAGGTGGTCAGCCTGCTCAACGAGTTCTTCCGGGTGGTCGTCGACACCGTGGGCCGGCATGGCGGCTTCGTCAACAAATTCCAGGGTGATGCCGCGCTGGCCATCTTCGGCGCCCCTATCGAGCACCCGGACGCGTCCGGTGGCGCGCTGGCAGCGGCCCGTGAGCTGCACGACGAGCTGCTCCCGGTGATCGGCACCGCGGAGTTCGGCATCGGAGTGTCCGCCGGGCGCGCCATCGCCGGCCACATCGGCGCGAAAGCCCGCTTCGAGTACACGGTGATCGGCGACCCGGTCAACGAGGCGGCGCGGCTCACCGAGCTGGCCAAGCTCGAAGACGGCCACGTGCTCGCCTCGGCGGTCGCGGTCAGCGGCGCGCTTGACGCCGAAGCCTTGTGCTGGGATGTCGCCGAAGTCGTCGGGCTGCGCGGACGCAACGCGCCCACTCAGCTTGCCCGGCCGCTGAATCTGGCCGCGCCGGCAGAGGTACCCAGCGAAATTGGCTAGCTGCCCGGTGGTGGCGGGCTGGCCGGCGCTGCAGTCAGGTCGCTCGGCGTCGGCGGGCTGACGTCCACGAACGATTTCCCGGGCTGGCCCCCGGCCGGGTCATTACCCAGGTTCAGCAGGTCGCTAAGGCCCGGCACGTTGGACGGCTGGTCGCCGTTCGGGGCTCCGGCGTCGGGTTCGGTGATGTTCTGCACCACGATCGGGC
>NZ_JBAPPI010000320.1:0-2119 GCF_049280035.1 Mycobacterium sp.
TGCACGACGGCAAGGGGCTGGGCCGGATGATGGAACTGACCAACGCGGCCCGGCTCGGTATCGCACTCTTCGCCCTTGGCAACTCGCGCCGCGCGCTGGTCGAGTCGCTGTGTTACGCGCGGCAGCGGCAAGCGTTCGGCGGCACGTTGCTCGACAAGCCCTTGGTCCGCCGCAAGCTTGCCGAGATGATCGTCGACGTCGAAGCCGCCCAAGCGCTGGTTTTCGACGGCACCGGGTTCGCCAATCATCGTCAGCCCCGCGCGGTGCGTCAGCGCATCGCCGTGCCTGTGACGAAGCTCAAAGTGTGCCGGCTGGGCATCACCATGGCGTCGGACGCGATTGAGCTCCACGGCGGCAACGGCTATATCGAAACCTGGCCGGTAGCCCGGTTGCTTCGCGACGCGCAAGTCAACACGATCTGGGAAGGTCCTGACAATATCCTGTGTCTCGACGTCCGGCGGGGTATCGAGCGCTCGCACGCTCATCAGGCTTTGCTGGAGCGCCTGCACGATGCGGTTTCGGTGTCCGACGACGACGAGACGACACGCTTGGTACGCTGCCGCGTCGATGATCTCGAAGCGGCAATCACGGCTTGGGGCAAGCTGGACGGTGCGGTTGCTGAGGCTCGGCTGTTCCCGCTCACCCAGTTCATCGGCGATGTGTACGCCGCGGCTTTGCTGACCGAACAGGCGGCGTGGGAGCGGGCCACCTGCCAGGCCGACCGCAAGGCCCTGGTGGCGCGGTTGTATGCCTCGCGTCACCTCGCTGACCTGGGACCACTTCGCGGCATCGACTCCGAAAGCGACGAGGCGATTGAACGGTTTGACGAATTGGTCGATGGTGCGTTGGTAATCGGCCGTTAACAAGCGTCCACAGTCCGTTTCGTCCCAGCGCGCGGGATTGGCAGACGGCAACGTACGCTTTCCCGGGAACGCCGTAAGGATCTCGTAAGGACATCTCGTAAGGACGTGGTGTGACGAATTTGATGGACGGGCAGCGGTTTGCGCCGTCTTTTTCCGACGTGTATAAGCGGTTCGTTCTCGGCAAACCGATGATCAACGACCAGCTGGAACACGAAAGATTGTCGAATCCTGTTGCGCTCGGCGTGCTTTCACCGGACGCGATCTCGTCGACCGCTTACGGGTCGGAACAGATCATGATCGAGCTGCTGCCGGCGGCCGGGCTGGCCGCGTTCGCGCTGCTCCTTCCGATCACCGGTGTGATTTTGGTGATTCTGGTGCTGGTGGCGGCTTCCTATCGCCAAGTCGTGATGGTCTACACCCGCGCGGGTGGTTCCTATGTGGTGGCCCGGGAGAATTTCGGCCCACGGGTTGCTCAGATCGCCGCGGCATCGCTGTTGATCGACTACGTGGTCACCGTCGCGGTGCAGTGCGCGGCCGGAACAGTCGCGGTGGCCTCGGCATTTCCCGCGCTGGGTCCTTACAGCCTGGAAATCACGGTGGCTGTCGTGCTGCTGATGTGTTTCGCGAACCTGCGTGGCCTGCGCGAAGCCGGAGTTCGTTTCGCACTGCCGACATACTTCTTTGTCGGCATGGTCTTGCTGATGATCATTGTCGGCATCATTCGTGAAATCATTGGCGGTTTACCGACTTACGATCCGGAGCACATCGCCGGAGCGATCCCGGTCGGCCACGGCAACGGCATCATCATGGGCGCCACGGTTCTGATCGTGTTACGCGCGTTCGCCAACGGCGGCTCGTCGCTGACCGGAGTCGAGGCGATTTCCAACACGGTCAACGCTTTCCGTAAGCCCGAAGGCATCAATGCCCGTCGCGTGTTGACCGTGATGGCCGGAGTCCTGGGATTCCTATTGGCCGGGGTGGCTTGGCTGGCGCATGTCACGCACGCCACCCCATACGCCGACGGATATCCGTCAATGCTGTCCGAGATCGCCAAGGCGGTGTTCGGCAACGGAGCGATCGGTCATGTCTCCTACTTCATGGTGCAGGCGGCCACCGCACTGATCCTGTACACCGGTGGCAATACCAGCTTCAACGGGTTCCCCGCGTTGGCGAGTTTTGTTGCCGAAGACAGCTTCTTGCCGCGCCCGCTGATGAAGCGCGGTCACCGGCTGGTGTTCTCCAACGGCATCATCACG
>NZ_JBAPPI010000321.1:0-2150 GCF_049280035.1 Mycobacterium sp.
CGGGGCCGTTCGCATGGAACGGGTCGATCGCGTTCTGGTTGGGAGTAGTTGTTTTTGGCTTCTGGCTCAGTTGCGTGATCGTCTTTCTGATGAAAGCCACCGAACGCCAGCCGGTCGACGAGCCACCACTGGACTGATTCCCGTAGGACGACTTAATGGCAAATGCAGAGCAGACCGCGGCCGAGTTCGATGCCGCCACAGCATCTTCGGTGAGCGGCGCCGCGGGCCAACGCACGGCCCACACTCCCGGCGACGGCCACATGTGGGTGATGGTTCTAGGCGATTTGATCATTTTCGGCGCCTACTTCATCATCTTCATGGTCCACCGGGCCATGAAGCCGCAGGAATTCCTGACTGCCCAACAGCATCTCAACATCAACATCGGCGTACTCAACACGTTGGTGTTGCTCGCCAGTTCCTGGTTTATCGCCCGCAGTGTGCAGGCGGCGCGCGCCGACGACGATACCCAGGCGCGGCGCCTGACCTATCTTGGCGGGCTGTGTGGGGTGGCGTTCATCCTGATCAAGGCCTACGAATGGTCGACGGAAATCGCTGCGGGCTACACTATTTCGACCAACGAATTCTTCATGTTCTACTACATGATCACCGGTGTGCACCTGTTCCATGTCTCACTTGGCCTGCTGATCTTGAGTATCACGTTGCGCGAACTGCGCAACCCTCGACGGCGCCGGCTGTTCATGGTCGAGGCCGGGGCGACCTACTGGCACATGGTCGACCTGTTGTGGATCGTCATCTTCGCCCTGCTCTACGTGATGAGGTGAGCTCGTGACCACGATCGCTGCGCGGACAACCACCTATGCCTGGATTGTCTTGTCCGTGATTACCATCGTCTCGTGGTGGTTGGCGCCGGGTCATACCCGGGGCGCTGCTGCCGTGGCCAGTGTGCCGATCACCGTCGCCGTCGTCCTGCTGGGATTCATCAAGGGACGCATGATCATCCGGTACTTCATGGAAGTGCGAACTGCTCCCCGGTGGCTCAAGCTGTTCACCGATGTCTGGCTGGTCATCTTATGGGCCAGCGTGTTGGCGATCTACCTGTTATGAATTCGGGCTAACCGGACAACCGTTGCGCCAGTGCCCATGCGGCGTCGGCCATACTTCGATAGCGCTCGCGATATTCGGTTGTACTGGCCCGCGCATCAGCGGCGTTGCCGTCCACGCCGCGCCGCCACACCCCCGCGGTGATGGATGCCAGCCGGAACATCGAAAACACCACGAACACGTCAAGGGATTCCGGCGGCTTTCGGCCCGCATACCCGCAATAGCTTTCGACGAACGTCTTCTGGTCGGGAAGCCCAGTGCCAGCGAGGTTCTCGCCGAGTACTCCGGTTAGGCCGCCGGGTCCCCCGGGCACATTGTAGGTCACGCAGAAATACCCGAGGTCGGCCAGCGGGTTGCCGATCGTCGCCAGCTCCCAGTCCAGCACGGCTACCACCCGCGGCTCGGTCGGATGCAGCAAGACGTTGCCCAGACGGTAGTCGCCGTGGGCGATGCAGGAAGGCGCATCGTCGGGCGGTAGGTGGTCTGGCAGCCATTGCGCCAACAGGTCCATCGCCGGCATGTCCTCCATGCGCGCCGCCAGCCACTGACGAGTCCACAGTGCTACTTGACGTTGCATGTAGCCCTCTGGCCGGCCGAATCCCTCCAGCCCCGCAGCGCGCCAATCCACGCGATGCAACGCCGCAAGGACACGGGCCAGATCCTCATAGACCGCGGCACGGTGCTCGGGGCTGTCTTCGCGCATCACCCGGTCGGGAAAAACCCGACCCTGAACGTGATCCATAACGAAAAACGGTGTGCCGAGGATAGTTTCGTCCTGACACAAGAGCCGCATGCGCGGTACCGGCACGTCGGTCTCGGCCAACGCTGCCATGACGCGGTGTTCGCGCTCGACCTCATGCGCCCGAGGCAACAACTTGCCGGGTGGCTTCTTACGCAGGACGTACTCGCCACCCGACGTGCGCAAATGATAGGTCGGGTTGCTCTGGCCGCCTTGAAACTGACGAATTTCCAGCTGACCGTCAAAACCCGGCAGCCGTCCACCCAAATACCCCGCCAACGCGGCCTCATCGAAGCGGTGTGCAGCCAGCACCGGTATCAGCTCGGCCATCCCCTCCATCTGTTGCCCC
>NZ_JBAPPI010000322.1:0-4012 GCF_049280035.1 Mycobacterium sp.
CAGGGATCGCACCGAATCGGCCAGGTCTTGATGCTCAGGAGTTATTGCGATCGGCATTGGTCGCCTTCCGTCGGGTCTTCTTCCGCCAATCTAATAACCGGTCGGTTGGTTGACGACATGGGCTAGCGGCTTTCCGTCCCGCAACCGACGGCAGTTGGCGACGGCCTCGACCAGGTATCGCCGCATGGTGTCGACGGTTTACCAGGTGACGTGCGGTGTGAGCACCACATTGTCCAAGCTGAGCAGCGGGTTGTCCGGCGGCACCGGTTCGACGTCGAAGACGTCGACACCGGCGCCGGCCAACCGACCGCCGCGCAGCGCGTCGACCAGCGCGCTTTCCTCGACAATCGCGCCGCGTGAGGTGTTGATCAGCACCGCACCGGGCTTCATGCGGGCCAGTGCAGCGTTGTCCAGCAGGCCACGGGTGTCGTCGGTCAGCGGCAGGTGCAGTGAAACGATGTCGCTGGCGGCCAGCAGCTCCGGCAGCGGGCGCCAGCCCGGCAACCCGTCGTCGCGGGTGCTGGTGTGCAGCACCGTGGCGCCCATCGCGGCGACAATGCCCGCGACCTGTTTGGCGATGTTGCCGTAGCCGACCAGGCCGACCGTGCAGGCGCCGATATCGCGCACGGTTTCGCCCAGCGCCGGGTCGGATGGCCAGCCGCGACCCTGGCGGGTGGCCCGGTCCAGGGCCGGCAAGCGGCGCAGGGTGGCCAACATCAGCAGCACCGCGCCTTCGGCCACTGACGGCGCGTTGGCGCCGGGCATATTGGCGACGGCGACACCGCGCCGCGTGGCGGTGTCGACGTCGATGGTGTTGACTCCCGCACCGAACTTGTGGATCAGCCGCCGCCGGGTTGCTTGCAGCAGGTCGGCACCGGAAAGCGGCCGGAGCACATGCCAAATCACGTCGGCGTCGGGTAACTCCCGGTAGAACGTGGCTTGCGAATCCGCGGAGTCATCGTCGGCGGACCAACGGATGTCAAGCCAATCAGCCTCCGGCGCAAGAAATTCCAGAACCTTAGGACCGGGAACGAAATGGGCAAGGACCCTCAGCGCCACCGCTTGGCTATCCATTTGGCAATGGTGTCAGCCTGCTCGCTGCGCGCCCCCGGCGTGGTGAAATAGTGATCGGTGTTGATGGCGCACAGCGTTTTGTCGGTGCTGGCCAGCGCGTCGTAGATGCGCTGGGCGTCCGTCGGGAAAACCCCGGTGTCGGCCTCGGCGTTGATCACCAGGGCAGGGCAGGTGATCCGCGCCAGATGCGGCTCGGCGCGGGTCTGGGCGGTCCGCAGACTCCACATCGCCATCCAGTTGCGCAGCGTGCAGGCGGCTGCGATCCCGTGCGCGGAACGGTTGGCCTTGGCTGGGACGCCGGCATAACACGTATTCGCTGGGCGTTTGGTCGGCTCGAGGGCCGGATCGACCATTCGGGGGTCGGCCCAAGTCCGCATCACGGTGAACGGACGATCCGAAAAGCCTGCTGCCCGAATACGTTTCAGTTCCGTTTCGGCCCAGTTGGTGATCGCGTGGTTGCGGGCTACCTGCGCTGACCGGTAGCGGGTCAGGAACTCCGACGAGTACGGGGGCCCGTTGCGCAGGTTGAACAGGTCGAGGTCGGGGTCGGTGGCGACCGGGTCGTTCTCGTCGACGACGGCGCCGTCCATCCAAGCGGTCAACACGTCGGGGCGCCCGGGATGGGCCGCACTGGCCACATAGCCGTCGGCGGGCAGCAGGTCGGTCAGCCCGGCTGCGGGCCGCATTCCCGGAAGCGGAGTCAGGTTGGGTTCGACCGTCTGGGCCTGATAGGCGGCCATCAATGATCCACCTCCGGAGTTGCCCAGCAGCACAATGGTTTCCACCGCTTGCGTTTCGCGTAGCCAGCGAACACCGACGCCGATGTCAACCAGCGCATGGTCGAGCAGAAAGGTGCTCTCAAAACCACGGAACCGGGTGTTCCAGCCCAGGAATCCGATGCCCCGGGTCGCCATGTAATCGGCGAGATAGTGCTCAGCGAAGTCGATCTGGTAGTGCGCGGCGATCATCGCGACCTTCGGTTTACGTCCGACGCCCCGGTGATACAGCCCCTGGCAGGGGTGTCCGCCCGCACCGGCGCGCCGGGCGGTCGGCGACGGCAATCCGACGAATTCGCGGATGACTCCGGGCGTGCCGCTGGTGCGAGTCACCTCAACGACCCTCCTGGCAATAGATGGCTCGGTAGAAGATGTTCGCCAACGTGTTGATGCAGGCCTCGTCGTCGGGCGTGCGGGCGGCGCCCGAACCCGGACCGGCGAGCTGGAGGTAACAGAACTGGTTGAACATCGCCACGATCGCCACCGCGATCAGCTGTGGGTCATCACCTGCGCAATAGCCGTGCGCTTGGGCGCGTCGCACCATTTCGTTGATGAAAGTGGTCGGGATGGCGCAAATTTCGGTCCAGTATTGGGCGAAGTCATCGTTTACCGTCGCCAGCTGCGACACGCTGACCATCTCCGCCAGCCGGTTTCGATAGGTGTGCCAATGCGCTGCAGCGGCCTGCTGCGCTCGCTCGCGGTTGGACAGGCCAGGTCGGATGACCGTTAGCGCGCGCTGATTGGCTTCGTCGCGGAACCGCAACGCCCATTCGCGGACCATCGCCTCTTTGGAGTCGTAATAGTTGTAAAACGACGCCGTCGACCGGCCGGCCTCCGCGGCGATATCGGCGATGGTGGTGGCCAGGATGCCTTTGCGCGCAATAACTGTCCGGGCGGCGGCGTCGATGGCGGCCTGGGTTTGGCGGCCGCGGCTGGTTGGTAGCTGAGCACGCCGGGTCGGTTGCTCGGACACCGTCGACACCGGCGGGCCTCCTTCGTCGTGACCGCGAGATCGCGCTGATTCCGGGAGCGTCGCGACCTCTGGAATAGAACTGAATCTGATGTTAGGTTCAGATCCAGATCTCCGCCACGAAACCAGCGATGCGCACTGCCGACGGACGGGAGCCCGGAGATGATCAAGCCGCACAACACCAACTCCGAGTTCGAACTTGGCGGTATCAACCATGTCGCCCTGGTGTGCTCGGACATGGCGCGCACCGTGGATTTCTACAGCAACATCCTGGGCATGCCGTTGATCAAGTCGCTTGACCTGCCCGGGGGCACCGGTCAGCATTTCTTTTTCGATGCCGGCAACGGTGATTGCGTTGCATTCTTCTGGTTCGCCGACGCGCCGGACCGGGTGCCGGGCCTCTCGTCGCCGGCTGCCATCCCGGGCATCGGGGAGATCACCAGCGCCGTCAGCACCATGAACCACTTGGCATTTCATGTCCCGGCCGAGAAGTTCGACGACTATCGGCAGCGCCTCAAGGCCAAAGGGGTACGGGTCGGCCCGGTGCTCAACCATGACGAAAGCGAGATGCAGGTCTCGGCCACGGTGCATCCAGGTGTCTATGTGCGGTCATTTTATTTCCAGGATCCCGACGGGATCACGCTCGAGTTTGCCTGCTGGATAAAGGAATTCACAACTGCTGATACGCCGGCCGTGCCCAGGACGGCGGCCGACCGCCGCATCCCGGCGGCCCACTAGCGCACCGCGCCCCATTTAATCGCGATACAAGCTCGGGTCGGCGAGCTCGTCGAGCAATGACGCGAGCTGGTCGATCAGCTGATCGGGATCGAGCCGCACTTCACCGGCCAGCCACGCGCCGATGGTTTGGGCCACCCCACCAACCACGAAATGCGCGGCGGCCTTGATCCGGTCGTTCTCCGGTACCCGCAGTGCGTTCTCGACGTGGCGACCAGAGAGCATCGCGAAGAGCGCACTGGATTCGACACGCTTGCGCACCAGTACGGTGTTGGCCAGCTGCGCGCTGAACAGCAGTCGGCCCACCCGAGGGTCGCCGCCGATCGTTCGGACGATGTTGGTCATGCCCGCGCTGGTCCGTTCCTCCGGCGGTGCGGCGGCCACCGCGGCCTGCGTGGTGGCCGCCAGGTCGGCGATCACCCAGTCGAAGACCGCTGCGACGAACTCGTCCTTGTCG
>NZ_JBAPPI010000323.1:0-1801 GCF_049280035.1 Mycobacterium sp.
GCCATCGAGTTGGCCGTGCGGGAGGCCCGTGCCGCTGACTGGTCCTGGGACCAGATCTCGGCCGCGTTGGGCGGGAAGCCGAACGGGGAGACGCTTCGACGCAACTTCAGCGCCGGCGAATAGCGGCAGGCCGCAATCGGCCCTAGCGCCCGGCCAACAAGTCGATTGCGAATTTGCCTGTGGGACTGAGTGATCCACAACATGAAGGCGATTTACCACGACGACGTTTGCGGTGTCCGAGGGGGGACTTGGCCATCTGCGACACGAGTTCAGGTCCTTGAGTTGAGTCGAGGATCAGCTTGCTTGCGGCTGGTGATGTTGCGGCTGCGCCGGCAAAGTCGGGGGTCTCGGCCGCGTCAGGTGCCCTCGGCGTCCGTTCCAGGGAGACGAGCACACCTAGGCTCGGTGGTCGTTGCTCCTGTTGCCCTGTGCTGTTTCGCAAAGTACCATGTTTCTCATGACGCGAAACGCGCCAATTCGAGAAACGGATGTGCGGAACGCAGCGGTCGAGACGCTGCGCTCGCGACTGCCGCAGTCCTGGCGTGTTGAGATCGCCATCGAACCGGACCGCGTCTTCGACTTCCGGATGACGTTGACCACCGACGAGGGCGCGGCCGTTAACTTCCTGGCCGAAGTGAAGTTGTCGACGAATCGCCGCCCGGTGCAGGACATCATAAGGCAGCTGCGCACCATGGCCGCCGCCTTCGGCGACGCTCCTCTGCTGTACGTCAGCGAGTACGTCAGCCCGCCGCTCCGGCGTGAACTGGACGAGGCCAACATCAGCTACCTGGACACGACCGGCTGGGTCAGCCTGACGGCCTCTGATCCGCCGGTGCTGATCCGCTTAGAGGGTGCACCCAAACCGCCGCGGCCCCGAGAGTCGACGTCCACCGTCCGCCTCACAGGCCCCGCCACAGCGCGCACTATCCGCACCCTCCTTGACCGACAACCACCGTGGGGGATCCGCGAACTTGCGGATCTGTCGTCGAGCAGCGCCGCAGCGGTCTCCAAACTGATGCCAACGCTGGTCGATGCCGGAGCGATCGAGCGATCCGAGGACGGCACTATAACCCGCGTACGGAAACGCACCCTCCTCGATCGCTGGGTTACCGACTACAGCTTCACCAACGGCAATGGTGTTGTCCTGGACTACATCGCGCCACGCGGTGTCGCACGCACCCTCGACCGAATCCGGGGGCGCGATGACATAACCGCCACCGGCTCAGCTGCCGCCCGCGAGTACCTTTCCACGGACATCACCTCAGTCGTTCCTCTGACTGTCCTCACTCTCTACGCCGACGACATCGCCAGTGCCGCCAGCAGTTTCGGGCTGATTCGTAGCGACCGTGCCACCAGTAACGTCATGATCACGACCCCGCGAGATCGCACATTGCTTACCAGTGCGGACATCACCGCGACGGGATTGCGGGTCGCACCTATCTCCCAGGTGCTCGCGGACCTGCTGACCCTTCCCAAAGGCCGCCTCGCCCAAGAGGCCGAGCAGCTTATCGACATATTGGCAAGGAGCGACGATGCCTGGAGAGAATGAGTTCGTTTACGCACCAGAGTATGTCGCGGCGCGAGCCGTACTGCTTGACGCCCTTGACGCGCTCGATGGACACCTGCCGACGATCATCGTCGTTGGCGCCCAAGCTGTGTATCTACACACAGGTGCTGGCGACTTTGTTGAACCACCGATGACCACCGACGGGGACCTGGCCCTCAATGCGGAGTCGCTGAAAACTAGCCCTGAGATCACTGCTGCCATGGCAGCTGCGGGCTTCAAGCAGGGCGCAAACCC
>NZ_JBAPPI010000324.1:0-1719 GCF_049280035.1 Mycobacterium sp.
ACCCAGAGACGCGCGCTCGCGGTCTGGACGCTGATCAGCCTGCTATTCGCGGCGTATTTCCTGCGCGGCTACTTCGTCCTCATCGTGGTGGCCGCCGTCGGCGCGTATTTGTTTACCCCACTTTTCAATTGGTTCGGTCGTCGGATGAATGCCGGCCTGGCGGCCACCTGCACGCTGCTGTCGGCGCTGGTCGCGGTGATCGTTCCGGTCGGCGTGTTGGTGGTGCTGGCGATCGTCCAGATTTCCCGGATGGTCACCCATGTCGCAGGCTGGGTGCAAAAGACCGGTCTCAGTGGACCCGGCGACCAGAGTCTTCACGTGGTCAATCAGCTGTTGGCGCGGGTTCCGTTCCTGCACATGACAGTTACCGCAGAGTCGCTGCGAAAAACGATGGTGACCGTCGCACAGAAGGCGGGCGAATGGTCGCTGCACTTTCTGCAGGACACCGCCGGAAGTCTCTTCGGCGCGGTCACCTCAGCGATCATCTTCTTGTACGTGTTTGTCGCCCTGCTGACCAACCGCGAGAGACTTCTCACCCTGATCCGCCAACTCAATCCGCTCGGTGACGACGTCACTGATTTGTATTTGCGCAAGATGGGCTCGATGGTTCGCGGCACCGTGAACGGTCAGTTCGTCATCGCACTCTGCCAAGGGGTAGCCGGGGCCGCGTCCGTCTACGTCGCCGGTTTCCACCACGGGTTCTTCATATTCGCGATTCTGTTGACCGCACTGTCCATCATCCCGCTGGGCGGCGGGATCGTGACCATCCCGTTCGGTATCGGGATGATCTTCTACGGCAACGTTCCCGGCGGCGTTTTTGTAATCCTTTGGAATCTGGTAGTTGTCACCAACCTCGACAACTTTTTGCGCCCGATCCTGGTGCCCCGAGACGCCCGCCTCAATCCCGCGCTGATGTTGCTCGCCGTGTTCGCGGGTATCGCCATGTTCGGCCCGTGGGGCATTGTCATCGGCCCGGTGCTGATGATCGTCATCGTCACCACCATTGACGTCTACCTGGCGGTGTACAAGGGCGTCGAGATCAAAGAGCACGACGACCAGGACGGCAAACCCGGTTGGCTCACGCGGTGGCGAGCACGCAATCAACCCGAGGCTACGACGCAACCAGCCGCTGAGTGAGGAACTCGACGACCCGCTTGCGCGCCTCGTAGGCCGGGTGACCGTCGACCTCACGGACCTCAAGGGTCAGCACCGAATGCGCCGCCCGGGTAAAGCCGTGTTTGTTGCCTGGGCCCGAGTTGATCTCGATCACCTCGAACGCGTCGCCGAGCCGCTCTTTGAGCGTGGCGAATCGTTCGCCCGGCGCCATTCTGTCCTCGCTGAACCGCAGGCCCATCGCGCACACGCCGTCGTTGACGGCACGGTCTTTGAACGCGTTCAGCTCCACGTCGCTCAGTCCGGGATCGCGGCGGTGCCGCAGTGTCAGCGGTATCGGCGCCGACGGCTGGCTGAGCACCGGGGCAAGCACGCTGTCGTCGACCGCAGCGGCCAGCGCGAAGCCGCCGGTGAAACACTGGCCGATCACCCCGACGCCCTTGCCCGGTGTGGATGCGTTGAGGTCGCGAGCCAGCGCGCGCAAGAAGACCGACACCGGCCGCTGCTTGTTGGTCGCGAACGCTGCGAATTCCCTTGCCACACAGGCCCGCGCGACGGTAGGAACCAGATAGCCCACCGACACCGGCCGACCCGGCTCGCCGAACA
>NZ_JBAPPI010000325.1:0-3138 GCF_049280035.1 Mycobacterium sp.
CTTCCAGGGCGTGGAACCGAGCGCCGTCGCCGCGCTGACCAAGCAACTGCAACCCGTCGACTTCCCGCGCGGACACACAGTTTTCGCGGAGGGCGAGCCGGGTGACCGGCTGTACATCATCATTTCCGGCAAGGTCAAGATCGGCCGCCGCTCACCGGACGGCAGAGAAAATCTGCTGACCATCATGGGTCCGTCCGACATGTTCGGTGAATTGTCGATCTTCGACCCCGGACCGCGTACCTCCAGCGCGACGACCATCACCGAGGTTCGTGCGGTGTCGATGGATCGCGACGCGCTGCGGGCCTGGATCGCCGATCGTCCCGAGATCGCCGAGCAGCTACTGCGCGTGCTGGCCCGCCGGCTGCGCCGCACCAACAACAACCTCGCCGACCTGATCTTCACCGACGTGCCGGGCCGGGTCGCCAAGCAGCTGCTGCAGCTGGCCCAGCGTTTTGGCACCCAGGAGGGCGGCGCTATGCGGGTGACCCACGACCTGACGCAGGAGGAGATCGCCCAGCTGGTCGGCGCGTCCCGGGAGACGGTGAACAAAGCGCTGGCCGACTTCGCCCACCGGGGCTGGATTCGCCTGGAGGGCAAAAGCGTGCTGATCTCCGACTCGGAGCGGCTCGCCAGGCGCGCGCGGTAATTACGGCTCAGCGACGCAGATAATCCAGCTGCGCCTGCACCGACCATTCCGCGACACCCCAGAGTTCCTCGTCGACGTCGAGGTAGACGTGCTCGACAACCTGCCGTGCGGTGGCATCGTCGCCGAGAGCACGCAATGCCGAGCGGACCTGCTCCAGCCGCTGCTCCCGGTGCGCCAGGTATCCCGATGCCACGGCTTCCAGATTCGCTAGCTCCGGGCCGTGGCCGGGTAGCACTGTTCGCTCGCCCAACCCGCGTAGCCGGTGCAACGACTCCAGGTAGTCGGCCAGGCTGCCGTCTTCGGTGTCGATGACCGTCGTTCCGCGACCCAACACCGTGTCGGCTGTCAGCACCGCGTCGTCCAGCACGAACGACAGCGAATCAGCGGTGTGGCCGGGTGTCGCCAATACCGTGATCCGCAGGCCTGCGGCGTCGATCACTTCGCCGTCGGTCAGCTCAGCGCTGAGGCCGCGCAGGAATCCGCTGCCGGCCGAGCGCACCGGCGCGCCGGTGCGCTCGACCAGCTTGTCGATGGCACCGGTGTGGTCGCCGTGCCGATGGCTGATCAGCACCAGGGCGATGCGGCCCAGGTCGGCGATTTTCGCGATGTGCTCGTCGTCGTCGGGGCCGGGATCGACTACCACCATCTCGTCGCTGCGCGGTCCGCGTAGTACCCAGGTGTTGGTGCCGTCCAGTGTCATCAGGCCCGGATTGTCGGCCAGCAGCACCGATGCGGTTTCGGTAACCGGACGCAGCCGACCGCAAGCGGGATGCGTCAGCGACTCAGCGGTGTCGGTCACGGTCGTTATCCGACCTCCACCACCAGTTCGACCTCCACCGGCGCGTCCAACGGCAATTCGGATACCCCGACGGCGGAGCGGGCATGGCTGCCGCGATCACCGAACACCTCCGCAAGCAGATCCGATGCGCCATTGACCACGCCCGGCTGGCCGTTGAATCCGGCTGCGGACGCGACGAATCCGACCACCTTGACCACCTGGGTTACCGCGTCGATGCCCACCAGCGAATCGACAGCAGCCAGCGCGTTGAGCGCGCAGATCCGGGCCAGCGCCTTGCCCTCCGCCGGGGTGACGTCAGCTCCGAGCTTGCCGGTCGCGGCCAGTTTGCCGGCCTGCATCGGCAACTGGCCCGCCGTGTACACCAGGTTGCCGCTACGCACCGCGGGAACGTAGGACGCCAACGGCTTGGCTACCTCCGGGAGTTCGATGCCCAGCTCACCGAGACGGGCGGACGCGCTCACTTCGGACGTTTCAGATATGCCACGTGTTGCTCGCCGGTCGGCCCGGGCAGCACGGCCACCAGCTCCCAGCCGTCGGCACCCCACTGGTCGAGGATCTGCTTGGTGGCGTGTGTCAACAGCGGGACCGTGGCGTACTCCCACACGGTGGATTCGGGCATATCCCGAGCTTATCGGTAGGGCCATCGGCGCCTCTGGATAGCATGCACTGGTGGCGACCACACCGAGCGGCGGCAGCCCCGTGCGCTGGCCATCGCGATTATCGAAGGCCCGTCTGCATTTCGTGACCGGCAAAGGCGGTACCGGCAAGTCGACGGTAGCCGCCGCGCTTGCGCTGACTCTCGCGTCCGGAGGACGCAAGGTGTTGCTCGTCGAAGTCGAAGGGCGCCAAGGGATTGCGCAACTCTTCGATGTGCCACCGCTGCCTTATAAAGAGCTCAAGATCGCAACGGCCGAGCACGGTGGTCAGGTCAACGCGCTGGCGATCGATATCGAGGCCGCGTTCCTGGAATACCTCGACATGTTCTACAACCTCGGCATCGCAGGGCGGGCGATGCGGCGGATCGGGGCCATCGAGTTTGCAACGACGATCGCGCCGGGTCTGCGCGACGTGCTGCTCACCGGCAAGATCAAGGAATCGGTGATCCGCGTCGACAAGGGCAAGCTGCCGGTTTACGACGCAATCGTCGTCGACGCCCCGCCGACCGGCCGCATCGTACGCTTTCTGGATGTCACCAGGGCGGTGTCTGATCTCGCCAAGGGCGGCCCGGTGTACTCGCAGGCTGAAGGTGTGGTGAAGATCCTGCACTCGGATCAAACAGCCATCCACCTGGTGACCCTGCTGGAGGCGCTGCCGATGCAGGAGACGATGGAGGCGATCGACGAGCTGCAGGGGCTGGGACTACCCATCGGCAGCGTGATCGTCAACCGCAATATCGCGGCCTACCTGCAACCCGATGATCTCGCCAAAGCCGCCGAGGGCGATGTCGATGCCGACGCGGTGCGTTCGGGCCTGGCTGCCGCCGGGATCAAGCTGTCCGATGCAGATTTCGCGGGGTTACTGACCGAGACCATCCAGCACGCCACCAGGATCACCGCGCGAGCCGCAAACGCAGAGCAGCTCGACGAGCTGAAGGTGCCACGCCTGGAGCTACCGACCATTGCCGACGGTGTCGACCTCGGCAGCCTCTATGAGCTTTCTGAATCCCTTGCGCAGCAGGGGGTTCGATGAGTAC
>NZ_JBAPPI010000326.1:0-7297 GCF_049280035.1 Mycobacterium sp.
CGGCGAAGCCGACGTCTACAACATGGGTTGGCAGAAGTACCTCGACGCCCGCGCTACTGACGAGCAGCGGCGCCGGCGGGAACGTACCAACGCCGAGCGCAAGGCCACCGCGTTGCGTGCCCAAGCCGCAAAGCTGGGCGCCAAAGCCACCAAAGCTGTTGCGGCGCAGAACATGCTGCGACGCGCCGATCGGATGATGGCCGCGCTCGACGAAGAGCGGGTGGCCGACAAGGTGGCCCGGATCAAGTTTCCCAGCCCGGCCGCCTGTGGGCGGACCCCGCTGGTGGCCACCGGTCTGACCAAGACCTACGGCTCACTGGAAGTGTTCACTGGTGTCGACCTCGCGATCGACCGCGGCTCCCGGGTGGTGGTGCTCGGACTCAACGGCGCGGGCAAGACGACACTGCTGCGGCTGTTGGCCGGTGTCGAGCAGCCCGACGCCGGGGGTTTAGAGCCCGGACACGGTTTGAAAATCGGGTATTTCGCGCAGGAGCACGACACCCTCGACGACGCGGCGACGGTATGGGCGAACATCCGCCATGCCGCACCCGATTCCGGTGAGCAAGACCTGCGTGGTCTGCTCGGGGCGTTCATGTTCAGCGGTAGCCAGCTCGACCAGTTGGCGGGCACGCTGTCCGGCGGTGAGAAGACTCGGCTGGCGCTGGCCGGCCTGGTGGCGTCGACAGCGAATGTGTTGCTGCTCGACGAGCCGACGAACAACCTCGATCCGGCGTCTCGCGAGCAGGTGCTGGACGCACTACGGAGCTACACCGGCGCGGTGGTGCTGGTGACGCACGACCCCGGCGCCGCCGAGGCGCTCGATCCGCAACGTGTCGTGCTGCTTCCCGACGGCACCGAAGACCATTGGTCCGAGGATTACCGGGATCTGATCGAGTTGGCCTGACCGCTTACCCGGCTCGGCTCGACGGATCCGACGCGCGGCCTCGTCGGTCGACTGGTCTCCCGACTCGGCTCGACGATGGCGCAGGCTATTTGGTCAAATCGGCCCGCCGCCGACGTCGGCTTTCTACGCTGTGTGCGTTGGGGATCCTTTTGAAGCGGGGAGGCGCCGATGAGGAAATCGAGAAAGACACGCGATCAGTTGCTGGTCGAGTTGCGCAGCGCTTACGAGGGCGGAGCCAGCATTCGTACCCTGGTGGCGTCCACCGGCAGGTCATACGGGTCGGTCCACAGCCTGCTGCGCGAATCGGGCACACCGATGCGAAGCCGCGGTGGGCCCAACCACCGCACCCGGTCTCGAGTCCGGTAGCTCGGAACTTTCGTCTCGACAACTTATCCCTGGCGCACCGAGCTCTCGACCAGATCGAGGACGGCGCTAAGGCGCTGCGGGTCTTCGCCGGAGGCCACCCGGGCCACCAAGCCGTCGAGCACCAAGTCCAGGTAGCACACCAGTACGTCGCTGGGGATGTCGTCGCGCACCCGCCCGGCCTGCTTCTGTCGACGTAGCCGATCGACCGTTGCCGCCGTCAGCTCCGCCGAGCGCTCCGCCCACCCCCGACTGAACGTAGGGTCGTGCCGCAGCTTCCGCGCGATCTCCAATCGCGTGGCGAGCCAGTCGAACTGGTCGGGCGCGGTGAGCATGTCCCGCATCACCTGGATGAGACCCTCCCGCGATGCGACCGCGGCCATCCGCTCGGCATCCTCGCGGGCCAGCTCGAAGAACAACGTGTCCTTGTCACGGAAATGGTGAAAGATCGCACCCCGCGACAAGCCGATGGCCTGTTCCAGCCGGCGCACCGTCGCCTGCTCATAGCCGTACTCGGCGAAGCAGCGACGAGCACCGTCGAGGATCTGACGGCGACGGGCCGCCAGATGGTCCCGGCTGACCTTGGGCACAAGCGTTCCGCTAGGTTCTCTGCGCCGCGCTTGCGATCGCCACGGTTCTCGCGTGGCGACCCGCTGCGCCCGGCTGCGCCGCGCTTGCGATCGCCACTAGCTCGACCTGAGCATGTTGCGCAGCACGTACTGCAGGATGCCGCCGTTGCGGTAGTAGTCGGCTTCACCGGGCGTGTCGATCCGCACCACGGCGTCGAACTCGACCGCGTCCTTGCCATCCTTGGCGGCCTTGACGTGCACCGTTTTTGGCGTCTTGCCGTCGTTGAGCGCCTCGATGCCGGTGATGTCGAATACCTCGGTGCCATCGAGACCCAACGATTCGGCGGTTTTGGCTTGAGGGAATTGCAGCGGGATCACGCCCATGCCGATCAGGTTGGACCGGTGGATGCGCTCGAACGACTCGGCGATCACCGCCCGCACGCCCAGCAGCAGGGTGCCCTTGGCCGCCCAGTCCCGCGACGAGCCCGAGCCGTATTCCTTGCCGCCCAGCACTACCAGCGGAATGTCTTTTGCCGCATAGTTTTGCGCAGCGTCGTAGATAAACGCCTGCGGTGCGTCGGGCTGGGTGAAGTCGCGCGTGTACCCACCGGAGACGACCTCCCCCAAACCGCCGAGCAGTTGGTTCCGCAGCCGGATGTTGGCGAACGTGCCGCGGATCATCACCTCGTGGTTGCCGCGCCGCGAGCCGAAGGAGTTGTAGTCCTTGCGCTCGACGCCATGCTCGTCGAGGTACTGCGCTGCCGGGGTGCCCGGCTTGATGCTGCCCGCCGGCGAGATGTGGTCGGTGGTCACCGAGTCGCCGAGCAGCGCCAGCACCCGCGCGCCGCTGATGTCGCTGACCGGCTCCGGGTCGGCGGGCATGCGAGAGAAGTACGGCGGCTTGCGCACATACGTCGAGTCGGCGTCCCACTCAAAGGTGTTGCCGCTGGGGGTGGGCAGGTTGCGCCACCGCTCGTCGCCCTTGAACACGTCGGCATAGTTCGTGATGAACATCTCCTGGTTGATCGCCGAGGCGATGGTGTCGGAGACGTCTTTCTGCGACGGCCAGATGTCTTTGAGGAAGACGTCGTTGCCGTCGTTATCCGCGCCCAGCGGCTGCGACTCGAAATCGAAGTCCATCGTGCCGGCCAGCGCGTAGGCGACCACCAGCGGCGGTGAGGCCAGATAGTTCATCTTCACGTCCGGGTTGATCCGGCCCTCGAAATTCCGGTTGCCGGACAGCACCGCGGCCACCGATAGGTCGTTGTCGTTGACCGCCTTCGAGATTTCCTCGGGCAGGGGACCGGAGTTGCCGATGCAGGTGGTGAAGCCGTAGCCGACGAGGTAGAATCCGAGTTTCTCCAAATACGGCCACAGGCCGGCCTTTTCGTAGTAGTCGCTGACGACCTGCGAGCCCGGCGCCATCGTGGTCTTGACCCAGGGCTTGGCGGTCAGACCCTTCTCTACGGCATTGCGGGCCAGCAGTGCTGCGCCCAGCATCACCGAAGGGTTGGAGGTGTTGGTGCATGAGGTGATCGCGGCGATCACCACCGCGCCGTGGTCGAGCACGAATTCACCGAGTTCTTGTGCCTTCACCGTCACCGGGTTACTCACCCGGCCCTTGGCATGCTTGGCGGCCGACTCCACCGGTTTGTGGTCGTCGGCGTGGCCGTTGGTCAGTGCCCCCGGGTCGCTGGCCGGGAACGTCTCGTCGACCGCCTCGTCCAGCCTGGAGTAGTCCTTCTTGTCTGGGTCGTCACCAACGTAGGTGGGGATCTGCTCGCGGAACGTGGACTTGGCCTTGGACAACGGGATACGGTCCTGTGGCCGCTTGGGTCCGGCGATCGACGGGACCACCTCGGAAAGGTCGAGCTCCAGATACTCGGAGAACTCTGGCTCATGCTTGGCGTCGTGCCACAGGCCCTGTTCTTTAGCGTAGGCCTCGACCAAAGCGAGTTGCTCTTCTTTGCGTCCGGTGAAGCGCAAGTAGTCGATCGTTTCCTGGTCGATCGGGAAAATCGCTGCAGTCGAACCGAATTCGGGACTCATGTTGCCCAGCGTCGCGCGGTTCGCCAGCGGCACTTCGGCCACACCTTCGCCGTAGAACTCGACGAACTTGCCGACCACACCGTGCTTGCGCAGCATCTCGGTGACGGTGAGCACGACGTCGGTGGCCGTAACACCGGGCTGGATCTCACCGGTGAGTTTGAACCCGACCACCCGTGGGATGAGCATCGACACCGGCTGACCGAGCATTGCGGCTTCGGCTTCGATTCCGCCGACGCCCCAGCCCAATACGCCAAGGCCGTTGACCATTGTGGTGTGCGAGTCGGTGCCAACACAGGTGTCCGGGTAGGCCACCCCGTCGCGGGTCATCACCACGTGGGCGAGGTATTCGATGTTGACCTGGTGCACGATGCCGGTGCCTGGCGGCACCACCTTGAAGTCGGCGAAGGCGCCCTGCCCCCAACGCAGAAACTGGTAGCGCTCGCCGTTGCGCTGGTACTCGATCTCGACGTTGCGCTCGAACGCATCGGCGCGGCCGAAAAGATCCGCGATCACCGAGTGATCGATCACCAGGTCGGCCGGCGCCAGCGGATTGACCTTGTCGGCGTCGCCGCCCAGATCCCCGATGGCCTCCCGCATGGTGGCCAAGTCGACAATGCACGGCACACCGGTGAAGTCCTGCATGACCACGCGGGCGGGCGTGTATTGGATTTCGATGCTGGGCTCGGCCGACGGGTCCCAGTTCGCAATCGCCTGGATGTGGTCCTTGGTGATGTTGCTGCCGTCCTCGTTGCGCAGCAGGTTTTCGGCGAGCACTTTGAGGCTGTAGGGGAGTTTCTCCGTGCCGGGTACGGCGTCCAGGCGATAGATCTGGTAACTGTTGCCGCCGACCGCCAGGGCGTTGCGCGCTTCGAATGAATTCACCGAATCTTTGCTGGTCACATCAACTCCCGGGATTTAGTTCTGCTCGCCGACGGGCCGTGCCGACAAGGCCAGTCTAACAGTACGCTTGTCCTGTATTCCACATTACCGCGGCCTGGAAGTTTGTCTGGCCGGCCAACTGCGGTTGTCCGCCGTCGTGCGCGGTACGGTCTTGGACCGTGACCACCCACGCGCCGCTTTACATCCCGGGCGAGATCTGCGGCACCATCGGTGCCGATCCGGCGACGCCGCCGGAGCAATGCCTGGCGATCGTCCAAGATCAGGTCACTGCCCACAACATCAGCGCGCCAGCGGCCGTCACGCCGGCACTGCTGGAGGTGGTCAACCAGGCGCACAACGACGGCATCGATCTCAAGATCGTCGTCCTCGATCACAACCCGCTGAACGACACACCGTTGCGAGACATCGCGACCAGGGTGGGCGCCCAACACACCGATGCCACCGTGCTGGTGCTCAGCCCGAATTTCGTCGGCACCTACAGCACACACTTCCCGCGGGCCACGCTGGAGATCGGCGAAGACAACGCCAAGACCGGCAACCCGGTGGTGTCGGCGCAGAATTTCCTGCACCAACTCAACACCCCGCAATTTCCCTGGACCGCGTTCACAATCGTGCTTCTTATCGGAGTGCTCGCGGCGGTCGTAGGCACCCGAATCATGCAACTGCGCATGAGGCGGTCGGCAACGTCGCCAGATGACGCCGAAGCGCACATCGAAGAAGCTGGCCAGAGCGTCTAACTCGCCGTATTCGGCTTGTGTCGCATAGCGGTGGCACCGCTACCGCGGCTGCGGGCAAATCAGTGATGTCACCGAACGGTCACAGTTGTCGGAAGAACACACTTGTAATTTGTTACTAAAGTTTCCATTGGGTCAGATGTGACTTACGGTGCAAAGGATGCTTTTGATCTAAATCGCGCTTCCAGTGATTACTGGGGCCGACGCCGTCCGCCCGCGTTGAGCCATAGGAGATCCAAGTCGTATGAGACGCAATTGCCGCGGCTCGTCTGTCCGACTGGCCACCAGGCTCACCCGCCGCGTCGCTCCGGTCGTGCTCAGCGTGGCGGTGATGCTGTGCATCCCCGGGCTGGCAAATGCCGACCCCGGCGCGGAGCCCAATGCTATGGCCAAACTCATCGCAGACGTCGCTCAGGCCAACCAGCGTCTGCAGGACCTCGGCGCACAAATTCAGACCGAGGAGGAGAGCATCAACAAGGCTGTGGTCGAGGTCGAAACCGCGCGCGACAACGCCGCGGCTGCACAACAGAACGTCGGGGCCAGTCAGCAGGCGGTCAAGGATGCCAACGCCGCAATCGCTGCTGCCCAGAAGCGATTTGACCGCTTCGCCGTCGCCAGCTACGTCAACGGCCCATCAGACAGCTACCTCAAGGCCGCCGGCCCCGACGACGTCATCGCGACCGCGGCCGCCGGCCAGACCCTGGCCGCCAGTTCCCGCCAGGTGATGGACAACTTGCAACGGGCTCGCACCGAGCAAGTGAATAAGGAGTCCGCCGCGCGGCTGGCCAAGCAGAAAGCGGATAAGGCTGTTGCTGACGCTCAATCCAGCCAGAACGCCGCGGTGGCCGCGCTGACCGACGTCCACCGCAAGTTCGGCGAGCAGCAGCAAGAGATTAATCGCCTGGCCGGCGAGCGTAACGCGGCCCAAGCCAGACTCGACGCCGCCCGCACTTGGTCGGCATCCGCGGGCGGACCGGGTGCCGGACCGCGGGCGGCGTCAACATCAGGGTCCTCCGGTGACCGGTGGGATCCGGCGGCGCCGGGCTCGCCCAGCGCACCCCAGGGCAACGGCGGCCAATGGGACGGCGAATGGGATCCCTCGCTGCCGATGGTGCCCAGTGCCAACGTCCCGGGTGACCCGATCGCGATCTTCAACAAGATCCTGGGGATTTCGGCGACCTCGTCTGAGGTCACCTCCAACATGGGCCGCAGCTTCCTGCAGCAGCTGGGGCTGGCTCCCACACCCACCGGCTACACCAACGGCCGGATTCCGCGGGTGTACGGACGGCAGGCGTCCGAATACGTGATTCGCCGGGGGCTCTCTCAGTTGGGCGTGCCGTATTCGTGGGGCGGCGGCAACGCGGCCGGGCCGAGTAACGGCATCGGATCAGGCTCCGGCACAAACGGTTTCGACTGCTCAGGCCTGGTGCTCTACTCGTTCGCCGGGGTGGGCATCAAGCTGCCGCACTACTCGGGTTCGCAATACAACTTGGGCCGCAAGGTCCCGTCGTCGCAGATGCGCCGCGGCGACGTGATTTTCTACGGGCCCGGCGGCAGCCAGCACGTGACGATCTACCTCGGCCAGGGTCAGATGCTCGAGGCACCCGACGTGGGGTTGAAGGTCCGGGTCGCGCCGGTTCGGACCAGCGGTATGACGCCCTACGTCGTCCGTTACATCGAGTACTGACGCGTGAAAGGACGTATGCGCCGCAGGTTTATAGACGGCGAGGGGATGCGCCGGGCCAGGTTGGTCTGGTCGATTCTGGCCGCGTCCGGTC
>NZ_JBAPPI010000327.1:0-11266 GCF_049280035.1 Mycobacterium sp.
GGTATCGGCGTCGTCATGGGCGTTGTTCGCGGTGCTGACCAAGGGCGTCATCGAGGTGGTCCGAGACGGCCCGGGCGCGTTGCTGCGAGCGCCGGAACTGTATGCCTGGATATTGGCGGGGCTGGTCGGGACGGTGTTTCAGCAGTCGGCATTCCGCGCCAGCACGTTGACCGCCTCGCTGCCCGCGATGACCGTCGCCGAGCCGGTGGTGGCTTCGGTGCTGGGTGTCACCGTGCTCGGCGAGACGTTGGACACTCCCGGTCCTCAGATGTTTGTGCTGGTGGCGGCGGTGATTGCGGTGATTGTCGCGACGACGGCCCTGGCCCGCGGCGAAGCGGCCACTATGGCTGCTAATGGCGACGACCAGCCGACATTGTCCGACCGGGACATGGAGGCCGCTGCTTTTGCCTTGAGCGCGGCCCGCCGCTAGCGCCATAGGCTGTTCATGGAAACTGTTGGTGAATAGTCGGTGCGGGTAACCCCTTGCGGGCTGGCCCTCGGCGAGGAGATCGTGCATGTCGAAAGCGGATTTCGCGGCGCTGATCGCGCTGTGCGCCGCGCTGGCGTCTGCGATCGGCGATGTGGTCCGGCAGCGCTCGGCGCAGGAGATCACCGATAAGCCGGTCGTCGGTCACCTCGAGCTCTTCGGGTTGTCGGTGCGCGACAGGCGGTGGTGGCTGGGCGCTGTTGGCGCCGTGGCCAATTACAGCCTGCAGGCCGCCGCGCTGGCCCTGGGCTCGGTGATGCTGGTGACGGCACTGCAGGTGACCTCGCTTCTCTTCGCACTGCCGATCTACGCGCGGTTGGCTCATCACCGGGTGACGCGCTCGGAGTGGATGTGGGCGGTGCTGCTGGCCGCCGCATTGGCCGTCCTGGTCACCGTCGGCCACCCGGGTGGCGGCCACTGGCGCGGTTCGCTGGGGACCTGGGTGGCGGTGGCCGCAGTGCTGGGGCCGACCTTGGTGTTGTGCGTGCTGGGTGCCCGTATCTGGTCCGGCGGTTCGGCCGCGCCGGTGCTGCTGGCGGTGGTGGCGGGCTCATCGCTGGCGCTGTTCGCGGTGCTGACAAAAGGCGCCATCGGCGCGGTTTCTGGCGGCTTCGGGGCATTCCTGCGGGCGCCCGAATCCTACGGTCTGATACCGGCCGCGTTGGCGGGGATGATCTTTCAGCAGTCGTCGTTCCGGGCCGGCGCGCTGACCGCCTCGCTTCCGACGGTGACGGTGGCCAAGCCGGTGGTGGCGTCGGTGCTCGGGGTGCTGGTGCTCGGCGAGACGTTGGACGCCGATGGCCCCGAGGTTTTTGCGCTGATCGTCGCCGCGGCCGTGGTGATCGTCTCGACCATTGCCTTGGCCCGCGGCGAGGCGGCCAGCATCTCGGCCGGCGCCGGGCGTGACGTCGTGTCGGTCGCGGAGGTGCCGTAGAAACGCGCTTTCGTTGCTCAACTTAGTAGCGTGTCTATGGAACAGTTGGTCGAGAGTCGAGGAGGAGGCGCCCATGGACAGGGCCGAGGTCGCCGCCGTGCTCCTGGCTTTAGGCGCCGCGCTGGTATCAGCTATCGGCTCCGTGATCCGGCAGCGTTCCGCGCACGAGATCGTCGACAAACCGGTCGGCGCATGGGAGTTGTTTCGCCTGTCGGTGCGCGACAGCCGGTGGTGGTGGGGCGCAGTGGCTGCGGTGGCCAATTACGCTCTGCAGGCCGGGGCGCTGAGCCTCGGCTCGGTGATGTTGGTGACCGCGCTGCAGGTGACGGTGTTGCTGTTCGCGTTGCCGATCAACGCCAGGATTACCCATCAACGGGTCCCCGCTTGGGAGTGGGTGTGGGCAGCGTCGCTGGCGATCTCGGTGGCGGTCATCGTCGGGGTCGGCAATCCGACGTCGGACCAGCAGCGCGCCCCGCTGGAAACCTGGGTGGTGGTGGCCCTGGTGATGGGCCCGGCACTGGTGTTGTGCGTGCTGGGCGCCCGAATCTGGTCGGGCGCGACCGCGGCCGTGCTGCTGGCGGTGGTGGCGGGTTCGTCGCTGGCGTTGTTCGCGGTGCTGACCAAGGGTGTCATCGAAGCGAGCGAGGGCGGCGTGGGGGCGTTGCTGCGGGCGCCCGAACTGTATGCCTGGCTCGCCGTCGCGCTGGCCGGCATGGTGTTTCAACAGGCGTCTTTTCGCGCCGGTCCCCTCACGGCGTCGTTGCCGACGATGACCCTGGCGAAACCGGTGGTGGGATGGATCTTGGGAATCACCGTGCTCTCCGAGGAGCTGCGCGTCGACGACGAGAAATTGTTTGTCCTGGTGGCGGCGGTGGCCGTAATGATCGTGTCGACTGTCGCATTGGCCAGGGGAGAGGCCGCCGGGATGGAGGCGCTCGGCAGGCTGCGGTCGAAAGCGACTGCGCAACGCTTGGCGTCGACGGAACGCTAGTTTGATTGCGTGTTGAGCACCATCGCGATCATCCCGCCCGCGCCGGTGCTGGTCCCCGAGCTCGCCGGAGTCGCGGCCGACGAGGTGGCTGAGTTGCGGGCGGCCATGGTCGCCGCTGTCGCTGCGCTGCCGCCGCGCTGGGTGGTCATCGGGGTCGGCACTGCGGACGTCGTGGTCGGCCCGGAAAGCGTGGGTACCTTCGCGGGTTTCGGCGTCGACTTGGGGGTGCGGCTCTCGCCGCAGGCGACCGGCCAGCCGGGCGAGTTGCCGCTCTGCGCGCTGATCGCCGGATGGATGCGGGATCAAGCTCAGCCAGATGCTCACGCCGAGGTCCGGGTCTACGCCGGGCACCACGATGCCGACGCCGCGCTGACCTTTGGCAGACAACTGCGCAGCGAGATCGACCAATTGGCCGAGCCGACGGGCGTGCTGGTCGTCGCCGATGGCGCCAACACCTTGACCCCGGCCGCCCCGGGCGGCCATCACCCCGCTGACGCCGATGTCCAGCTTGCCCTGGACGACGCGCTGGGCGGCGGCGACCTGGCCGCGCTGACCCGGCTACCCGGGCAGGTCGTGGGGAGGGTGGCCTTCGGTGTGCTGGCGGGTCTGGCCGAGCCGGCACCCCGATCGGCCAAGGAGCTCTACCGGGCGGCGCCCTACGGCGTTGGGTACTTCGCCGGCGTCTGGCAGCCGTGAGGCCGCTGGCGATCGTCGGCCCGACGGGCACCGGTAAGTCGCAGTTGGCTCTCGACGTCGCCGAGCGGCTCGACGCGGAGATCGTGAACGCCGACGCGATGCAGTTCTACCGCGGCATGGACATCGGCACCGCGAAACTGCCTGTCGCGCAACGCCGCGGAATCCCGCATCACCAACTCGACGTCCTCGACGTCACCGAGACCGCGACAGTCGTCCGCTATCAGGGCGCCGCCGCCGCCGACATTGAGGCGATCGCGGCCCGGGGCAAGGTACCGGTGCTGGTGGGCGGATCGATGCTCTACATCCAATCGCTGCTGGACGACTGGTCGTTCCCGACGACCGACCCGGCGGTGCGGGCGAAGTGGGAGCAGCGGCTCGCCGAGATCGGAGTGGATCGCCTGCACGGCGAGCTGGCTGGTCGCGATCCGGCGGCTGCGGCGTCGATCCTGCCGACCGACGGCCGACGCATCGTGCGGGCGCTGGAGGTGGTGGAGCTCACCGGTCAGCCGTTCGCCGCGTCGGCACCTACCATCGGCACACCACGCTGGGACGCTGTGATCGTCGGATTAGACTGCGGCACTGAACTTCTCGACGAACGGCTGGCCCGGCGCACCGAGACGATGTTCGCCGACGGTCTGGTCGACGAAGTGGTCACGCTGCTCGACCGTGGGCTGCGCGACGGTGTGACCGCATCGCGGGCGCTGGGCTACGCGCAGGTGATCGCCGACCTCGACGCCGGCGGTAACGGCGACGGTGCTCGCGAACCGACGTTCATCGGCACCCGCCGCTACGTGCGGCGCCAGCGGTCGTGGTTTCGCCGTGATCACCGGATTCACTGGCTGGATGCCAGCGCGCCCGCCGGCTATGGAGACATCACAGCCGCGGCGCTGTGCGCCTGGCGGCAAGTATCCTGAGCAGGTGATGCGCGCCGACGACGATGATGCCGGCATGAACCCGGGGGGTCCCCGCTTGCGGGGAGAGTGGCGCACATGATGTTCGCCAAAGGCCATGGCACCCAGAACGACTTTGTGTTGTTGCCTGATCTGGATGCCAAGCTGACGCTGACGCCCGCGGTGGTGTCCGCGTTGTGTGATCGGCGCCGTGGCCTCGGTGCCGACGGGGTGCTGCGGGTCACCACAGCGGGAGCTGCGCTGGCCGCGGGAGTGCTCGATCGCGTGCCGGACGGCGTGACCGCCGGCGACTGGTACATGGACTACCGCAACGCCGACGGGTCGACCGCACAGATGTGTGGCAACGGCGCGCGAGTATTCGCGCATTACCTGCGGGCCAGCGGATTGGAATCCCGGGACGAGTTCGTCGTCGGGTCACTCGCGGGCCCGCGACCCGTCGTCCTGCATCACGTCGATGGGACCAATGCCGACGTCAGTGTCGACATGGGCAAAACCAACACGTTGGGCAGCGGGGGCAAGGCCTTTGAGGTCACAGTTGGTGGCCGCACCTTCAACGGGCTGGCGGTCGATGTCGGCAACCCGCACCTGGCCTGTGTCGACCCGGAGTTGACCGTCGACGCGCTGGCGGCACTCGACGTCGCGGCGCCGGTAACGTTCGACAAGGCACAATTCCCGGACGGGGTCAACGTCGAAGTTCTCACCTCGCCGGCCGACGGCGCGGTGAACATGCGGGTGCACGAGCGCGGGGTGGGCGAAACCCGTTCGTGCGGCACCGGAACCGTCGCCGCCGCGGTGGCTGCACTGTCGTACGCCGGTGCGGAAAACGGCACGCTCACCGTGCGGATTCCGGGCGGCGACGTCGTCGTCACCATCACCGAGGCCACCAGCTATCTGCGCGGGCCGTCGGTATTGGTGGCCCAAGGCGAACTTAGCGAGGAATGGTGGCAGGCAGCACAGCGTTAATTCGGATGCATGTCGCTGCTCTAGCGTGCACCATCTAATTGCCTATGACGTATCCAGAATTTCCTGACCAATTGCCACCCAGCACGGGTGAACTTGCGCTCGACGACCGTTCGGCGCTGCGCCGCGTCGCCGGGCTATCCACCGAACTAGCCGACGTCTCCGAGGTTGAGTACCGGCAACTGCGCCTCGAGCGGGTCGTTCTGGTCGGGGTGTGGACCGAAGGCAGCGCTGCCGAGGCTCGGGCCAGCCTCGCCGAATTGGCTGCGCTCGCCGAGACCGCCGGTTCGCAGGTGCTCGAAGGCATGATTCAGCGCCGTGACAAGCCTGATGCCTCGACCTATATCGGTTCGGGTAAGGCGGCCGAGTTGCGCGAGGTGGTGTCGTCGACCGGTGCGGACACGGTGATCTGTGACGGTGAGTTGTCCCCGGCTCAGCTGACCGCGTTGGAGAAGGCCGTCAAGGTGAAAGTCGTTGACCGTACGGCGCTGATCCTCGACATCTTTGCCCAGCACGCCACCAGCCGGGAGGGCAAGGCCCAGGTCACGCTCGCGCAGATGGAGTACATGCTGCCGCGGTTGCGCGGTTGGGGTGAGTCGATGTCGCGGCAGGCCGGTGGGCGTGCCGGCGGCAGCGGCGGCGGGGTGGGTCTGCGTGGTCCCGGTGAGACCAAGATCGAGACCGATCGGCGCCGCATCCGCGAGCGAATGTCGAAGCTGCGCCGCGACATCAAGGCGATGAAGCAGATCCGCGACACTCAGCGCAGTCGCCGGTTAGACAGCGACCTCCCGTCGATTGCGATCGTCGGCTACACCAACGCCGGCAAGTCCAGCTTGCTCAACGCGTTGACCGGCGCCGGGGTGCTGGTGCAGGACGCGCTGTTTGCGACCCTGGAACCCACTACTCGCCGTGGGCAATTCGGCGACGGACGCGTGTTCGTGATCAGCGACACCGTCGGTTTCGTACGGCACCTGCCCACACAGTTGGTGGAGGCGTTCCGTTCGACGCTTGAGGAGGTCGTCGACGCCGACCTGCTGGTGCATGTCGTCGACGGCTCCGACGTCAACCCGCTTGCCCAGATCAGTGCGGTGCGCCAGGTGATCTCCGAGGTAGTCGCTGACCACCACGGCGGTCCGGCGCCGGAGCTGGTCGTGGTCAACAAGGTCGACGCCGCAGGCGATCTGGCGTTGGCCAAGTTGCGCCGTGCGCTGCCGGGCGCGGTGTTCGTCTCGGCGCACACCGGGGACGGCGTCGATGCGCTACGCCGGCGGATGGCTGACATGGCCGCGCCGACCGACACCGCGATCGACGTCGTGATCCCGTATGACCGCGGTGATCTGGTGTCGCGCGTGCATGCCGACGGCCGGGTGCAGCAGACCGAGCACAACAGCGACGGCACCCGGATCAAGGCCCGGGTGCCCGTGGCGCTGGCCGCCAGTCTGCGCGAGTTCTCGGCGACCTGAGATCGCCCCAGACAGCGGAAACGCCGGAACCCCCGGCTCCGGCGCTTCTGCCTGGCCGCCTCAGCCCTTCGCAGCGAACGTTGGTCGTGGACATTTTCACAAATCTATTAATGCCCGGCGCCATTGGATTCGTGTCAAATTACATAACCGGGATTACGGACGTGAAGTTCAATTAATCGGACTAATTGTCACCTTGTAATTTTTCAGCGCACGCTCAGGGAAGCCTCGACAATGCGCCGGAACCGCTCACTCCGCGACGTCGTAGGCATCTTCGGCAGGTGCGGCCAATATCCGCTGCGCTAGCTCTGCCTTGAGCTGGTCCAGGTTCGCCTCTTCGGCCTGACTGCGGTCGGATTTGCCGGCGAGATCGATGAATTCGGCGGTGACGAAGCCCCGGCGCAGCAACAGCGTCGCGGCGCGGCCCGCGATGGAGATCTGGAAGACGAAACTCTGCAGCAGCCGCCCGCGATCGGGTCGAGTCAGGGCCAGGTCAACCGTGTAGCGACCGTCGGACACCGCTCGGGTGACGGCCTCGAAGCCGTCGCGCGCCCCCGGCCCCTGAAAGGCGGTGCGGATGACAACCGATCGCCGCTGCGGCGGTTGGTTCGGAGATAACACTGCGAATGCCCGCTGCAGCACTTTGAAGGCATTGGCCACACCGGCCGGCGAATAAGGCCCCGCATAGCACAGCATGTCGGTGTAGGAGAACTCGAGCAGCTGGCCGCGTTCGGTCACGAGGAGCATTTCGTCCACGTCGCTGACTGTAAGCCGGGTAGGCACCTCGGGGCGCCCAACCATCCGGTTGGTAGTTGGTATATCTTGGGCGCACAGTCCCTATCCCGCCGGAGGTCATCCAATGGGTAGCGCCGTCAAGTACCAGCGCACGCTGTTCGAACCCGAGCATGAATTGTTCCGCGAGTCCTACCGGGCCTTCCTGGACCGCCACGTCGCCCCGCACCACGAGGAATGGGAGAAGGCGAAGATCGTCGACCGCGGGGTGTGGTTGGAGGCCGGTAAACAGGGCTTCCTGGGCATGGCGGTGCCCGAGCAGTACGGCGGCGGCGGCGACCCTGACTTCCGCTACAACACGATCATCACCGAGGAGACCACCGCAGGCCGTTACAGCGGCATCGGTTTCGGGCTGCACAACGATGTGGTGGCGCCCTATCTGCTGCGTTTGGCCAACGACGAGCAGAAGGAGCGTTGGCTGCCGAGGTTCTGCACCGGCGAGCTGATCACCGCGATCGCCATGACCGAGCCGGGCACCGGCAGCGACTTGCAGGGCATCAAGACCCGCGCGGTCAAGCAGGGCGACCACTACGTGCTCAACGGGTCGAAGACGTTCATCACCAACGGCATCAACTCCGACCTGGTGATCGTAGTGGCCCAAACTGATCCGGACAAAGGGGCGCAAGGCTTTTCGCTGCTGGTCGTCGAACGTGGCATGGAGGGCTTCGAGCGCGGCCGGCACCTGGACAAGATCGGCTTGGACGCCCAGGACACTGCTGAGCTGTCATTCACCGACGTGAAGGTTCCCGCGGAGAATCTGCTCGGCGAACAGGGCATGGGCTTCATCTACCTGATGCAAAACCTGCCGCAGGAGCGAATTTCGATCGCCATCATGGCCGCGACGGCAATGGAAACGGTGCTTGAGCAGACCCTGCAATACACCAAGGAGCGCAAGGCTTTCGGTCGATCGATCGGAAGTTTCCAGAACAGCCGATTTGTGCTGGCCGAATTGGCGACCGAAGCCACCGCGGTCCGCATCATGGTCGACGAGTACATCCGCCTGCACCTTGACGAGAAGCTATCCGCCGAGCAGGCCGCGATGGCCAAGTGGTACTGCACCGAAAAGCAGGTGCACCTGATCGATCGCTGTCTGCAGTTATACGGTGGTTACGGCTACATGCGCGAATACCCAATTGCGCGAGCCTATCTCGATGCGCGGGTGCAGACGATCTACGGCGGCACCACCGAAATCATGAAGGAAATAATTGGGCGTAGCCTCGGCGTCTAGCCGAGGCCATCAGGTCCAGCCTCGGCGTCTAGCTTGATGACGATGCAGGCTCGGGACCGGCCCCGGGCGCGTCGTGCGCCTGGTGGGCTTGTTCGAGCAGCCCCATCAGCTCGGCTTCCCGGCGGATTCTCGTCCGGTATTTCGTTGGTAACAAGGCGATCTCGTCTTCTTCGGCGAGCAGCCGAACGAACAACTCTTCCTGCTCTATCGCGTCGGCGGCGTAGTTCTGGTTGAGGTACTCTGCCGCGTGCCGACGGGCCCCGGCGACGACGTGTTGCGCCCGTCCGCGGGGCGACAGCAATGACGCCACCGTCGTGATGAGTAGGACGACGATAATCACCGTCAACGACAACGTCGTGCTCAGCTCGGCGACGAGGACCGGGTTGCCGCCGTTGATAAACGGAATGTTGTTGTCGTGCAAGGCCTGCAGCATCAGGTTGGCACCGATGAAAGCCAATATCGCCGCGAGACCGTAGGACAGGTACACCAGTCGGTCGAGCAGACCATCGATCAAGAAATACAGCGGCCGAAGGCCCAACACCGACAACGCGGTGGCCGAGAACACCAGGTAGACGTTCTGGGACAGCCCGAACAGCGCCGGGATCGAGTCGAACGCGAACAATATGTCCGCCCCGCCGAGGGCGATCATCACCAGCAGCATCGGCGTCATCACCCGCCGGCCGTCCTCGACGGTGAACAACCGGTCGCCGTCATAATTCTCGGAGGTGCGCACCAACCGTCTGGCGATGCGGATGAGCACCGTATCCGTGTTGCGGCGTTGCGTTTCCGAGGATTTCGCGAGGTTGGTCGCCATGATTAGCAGGACGATCCCGAACAGGTAGAAGGCCCATTCGAAGGTCGTGATCAGTGCAGCGCCGATAAAGATGAATCCGGTGCGCGCGGCCAGCGCCAAGACGATGCCGAATAACAGCACTTTCTGTTGGGCGATCCGCGGTACGGCGAAGCTGCTCACGATGAACAAAAAGACGAACAGATTGTCGATAGACAGGGCCTCGTTGCTCACATAACAGGCGAAGTATTCAACGCCCATCGATGTCCCGCCGAAAGCCCAGACACCGACGCCGAACACCATCGCAATTCCGAGGTAGATGGCCGACCACACCGCCGCTTCGCGCAATGTCGGTCTGTGGGCGCGGCGGACGCTGAACAGGTAGTCGAACACGACGAGCCCGGCGATCACGGCAACGATCACAGACCAGACCGGTCCGGAAGCACCCATGCCTGCTCCGTTTCCGCGTGCCACATCACCACGGGGACCACCCCGGGTATCCGGCACCGTAACGCAAAATCGGAGGAGCGGAATGCGACACCTAGCACCGTTGTGGACATCATTTCGACGTCGAGGGGATATCCGTTCCGTAGGGTCTTCGATATGAATCCGCAAACGTCGCAGTTGAAACTGGCCACAGACTGCGGGCGCGGCGGCCGCCAGGAGGTGTGATGGCAGGGCAGCAAAGTCGATCGAGCACCGTCGTCGGGCGTGCGCTGCTTGGCCTAGTCGCGCTGGCGACAGCTTTAGGGTGCGCGGCATTGTTGGCGCCCGTCGCGGCGGCATCCCCGCTGGGCGAGGCCGATGATGCGATCACCGCAGCTTGGAAGGACGCCGGCGGGGACCATTCGGATCTCGGCGCCAAGCAGGGTGATTGCTACGCCGCCGGACAGGGATTCGCCCAGGACTTCGTGCACGGCAAGATGTTCTTCACCCCGGCCACCGGCGCCAAATCGATGTCGGGTGCCGTCCTGGACAAATACGAAGCTCTCGGCGGCCCGGCCGCTAGCGATCTGGGTTTCCCAACGATCAACGAAGTACCGGGGCTGGCCGGACCCGACAGCCGGGTCAGCACCTTCTCAGCTAGTGACAAGCCGTTGATCTTCTGGACCCCCGAGCATGGGGCATTCGTGGTGCGCGGGGCGATCAACGCCGCGTGGGACAAACTGGGCAGCTCCGGTGGAGCTCTCGGCGTCCCGGTGGGCGACGAAACCTACGATGGCGAAGTCGCCACCCAGGCGTTCAGCGGCGGCCAGGTGTCCTGGAACAGGCTGACCAAAGCTTTCGCCACCGTCCCACCCAATCTGGCGAACCAGCTCACCGATCTGCAGGTACCCATCGATCCGACCGCGGCCATCAACATGGCGTGGCGCGCAGCAGGCGGCCCGTCCGGCCCGCTGGGCGCCAAACAAGGCGATCAGTATTCGGTGGGCGGCGATGGGCTGGCGCAGAACTTCGCCGGCGGCAAGATCTTCTTCAGCCCGGCCACCGGCGCCAACGCCGTCGAGAGTGACATTCTGGCGAAATACGAGGCGCTGGGCGGGCCGGGTGCCAGTGCCCTCGGCTACCCGATCGCCAACGAGGCTGACGGCGGTCTCAAGCCGGCCAGCCGGGTGAGTGCGTTCGCCGCCGCCGACAAGCCGGTGATCTTCTGGACGCCCGACCACGGCGCGTATGTGGTCCGCGGCGCGATCAAGGCCGCGTGGGACGAACTCGGCGCAGCGACCGGCAAACTAGGCGCGCCGGTGGGCGATCAGACGGCGAACAAAGACGTGATCACGCAGAAGTTCACCGGTGGTCAGATCTCGTGGAATCAGGCCAAGAACACGTTCAGCACCCAGCCGACGAACTTGGCGTCGGCACTGTCCGGGCTGCAGGTGCCGGGCCAGAAGATGCCGGCCGGTTCGGCGTCGAACGCCGGCGTGGGCGGCTGGCTCAACTGGCATCGGTGGTGGTTGCCGGCTGCGGTCGCGGCGGCGGTGCTGCTGACCGGGATCGCCGCGCTGGCGGCCTGGAC
>NZ_JBAPPI010000328.1:0-5125 GCF_049280035.1 Mycobacterium sp.
AGCACTCCAAGCCGACCTAAACCCAACAACGCAGGCACTTGACGCTGCATAGGAGCATCCACACCATCCCGTACACCGACGGTGGGCCTACCCATCCGTCCAACTTGAAGTGTGTGTGCCGAAAACATCACTTGCTCAAGACTTTCTGGAGTGGCACCACCGGATGGCGCGATGAACAGCTGGCCGACGGTACCGTGATTTGGACCTCACCGTCCGGCCATATCTATCGCACGGCGCCGGGCAGCAAGTTGCTCGTCCCCCAATTGTGTGTGCCCACAGGCAAACTCAAATTGCCGCCGTCGGCAGTCCGCGAGCGCAGTGATCGCGGCGCGATGATGCCGCGGCGTAAGCGAACTAGGGCTGCCGATCGGCTTCAGCGAATCATGGCCGAGCGCAACGCAATCAACGCAGCAGTGCCCGTGACATCACCACGCGCTGAATCTGGTTGGTGCCCTCGTAGATCTGGGTGATCTTGGCGTCCCTCATAAACCGCTCAACGGGGAAGTCGGTGGTATAGCCGGCGCCGCCGAAGAGCTGCACAGCCGCCTCGGTCACATCCATGGCGGTGTCGGAGGCGAAGCATTTTGCGGCCGCGGAGATGAATCCGAGATTGGGCTCGCCGCGTTCGGCGCGGGCAGCGGCGGTGTAGACCATCAGCCGGGCCGCTTCGACTTTCATCGCCATGTCGGCCAGCTCGAACTGCACGCCCTGGAACTCGGCGATCGACTTGCCGAACTGCTTGCGGTCCTTGGTATAAGCGACCGCCGCGTCCACCGCGCCCTGCGCGATGCCCACTGCCTGGGCACCGACGGTGGGCCGAGTGTGGTCGAGGGTCTGCAGTGCGGTCTTGAACCCGGTGCCGGGCTCGCCGATCATCCGATCGCCCGGGATGCGGCAGTTCTCGAAGTACAACTCGGTGGTCGGTGAGCCCTTGATGCCCATCTTCTTTTCCTTCGGGCCGACGCTGAATCCCTCGTCGTCCTTGTGCACCATGAACGCCGAGATCCCGTTGGCACCCTTGTCCGGATCGGTGACCGCCATCACCGTGTACCAGGTCGACTTGCCGCCGTTGGTGATCCAGCACTTGGTGCCGTTGAGGATCCAGTCGTCGCCGTCGGCCTTGGCCCGAGTCCGCATCGACGCCGCGTCGCTGCCGGCCTCTCGTTCAGAAAGCGCATATGAGGCCATCGCCCCGTCGGTGGCCAGTGCCGGCAGCACCTGCTTTTTCAGCTCCTCCGAACCGCGCAGGATCAGGCCCATGGTGCCCAGCTTGTTCACGGCGGGGATCAACGAGGCCGAGGCGTCGACGCGGGCCACCTCCTCAATCACGATGCAGGCCGCCACCGAGTCTGCGCCCTGACCGCCGTACTCCTCGGGAATGTGAACGGCGTTGAAACCGGACGTATTCAGCGCCGCCAGCGCCTCGTCCGGAAACCGGGACTGCTCGTCGACCTCGGCAGCGTAGGGAGCGATTTCCCTTTCTGCCAGCGCGCGGATCGCCACCCGCAGCTCGTCGTGCTCCTCCGGCAACTTGTACACATCAAACGACGGGTCCCCGGCCCACTGTGCCATCCTGGCCTCCTTATTACTCGCCGGTGAATTTACCCTGACGCTCCTGCAGCGCCGCATCCTTGGCCAGCACCGACTCCGCCAGCTGGTCCTGGAACGCGACGATCCGGCCCCGAAGCGCCGGATCCGAAACCGCCAAAATGCGCACCGCCAACAGCCCTGCGTTGCGCGCGCCCCCGATCGACACCGTGGCCACCGGCACCCCAGCCGGCATCTGCGCGATGGACAGCAGCGAGTCCAGACCGTCGAGCCGCGCCAGCGGCACCGGCACGCCGATCACCGGCAGCGGCGTCGCCGAGGCCACCATGCCGGGCAGGTGGGCAGCACCGCCGGCGCCGGCGATGATCACCTCGATCCCGCGGTCGGCAGCGCCTTGCGCATAGTCGAGCATCCGCCCAGGAGTGCGGTGTGCCGACACCACGCCGACCTCGTACGGCACGTCGAACTCGGCCAGCGCGTCGGCGGCGTCGGCCATCACCGACCAGTCGCTGTCGCTGCCCATGATCACCCCGACGCGGGGGGCTTTGGTCATCTGCGCCGCTCCTCCCGCCCTTTTCGGATCGCACTGCCCTGTCGATCGTCGTCGGCGCTAGTCATGCGGATCCCATCCGTCCGTCCACTGCCCGTGTGACAACCAGTGTGCCGCCAGCTCGGCGCGCTCGCGCAGATTCGCCAGCTGCGCGACATCATCACCGAGGAAGTTGACGTGGCCGATCTTGCGGCCCGGTCGTTCGCCCTTGCCGTAGAGATGAACCCGGGCATCGGGCATGCGCGCGAACAGATGGTGCATTCGCTCGTCGACCGTCATCGTCGGCGTTTGCGCGGCGCCCAGCACGTTGGCCATCACCGTCACCGGGACGGTGGCGTCGGTATCGCCGAGCGGGTAGTCGAGTACCGCGCGTAGATGCTGCTCGAACTGGCTGGTCCGCGCCCCGTCCATGGTCCAGTGCCCGGAATTGTGCGGCCGCATCGCCAGCTCATTGACCAGCAGCTGCCCATCGACCGTTTCGAACAGTTCGACGGCCAGCACGCCGACCACGCCGAGTTTGGCCGCCAACCGTAGCGCCAACTGCTGGGCCGCGGCCCCGACGTCGGCGCTCAGCGCCGGCGCCGGCGCGATCACCACCACACAGATGCCATCGCGCTGCACGGTCTCGACCACCGGCCAGGCCGCGCCCTGCCCGAACGGCGAGCGCGCCACCAGCGCTGAGAGCTCGCGGCGCATCGCAACGCGCTCCTCGAGCAACACCGGCACACCGGAGTCCAGATACTGCCCCGCGATCTCGCGGGCCTGCGCCAGGTCCGCCGCGATCTGCACCCCGCGACCGTCGTAGCCACCCCGGACCGCCTTGACCACGATCGGGCCGCCGATACGCGCGGCGAACGCAGCAATGCTGTCCAGGTCGTCGCGCCTTTCGACCGCTGCGTAGCGCGGCACCGGGGCCCCCAGCGCCTCCAATCGTCGCCGCATGACGAGTTTGTCCTGGGCGTGCACCAGCGCCTCCGGCGGCGGCGCCACGTTGACCCCCTCGGCGACCAGCTTCTCGAGCAGCTCGATCGGGACGTGCTCGTGGTCGAAGGTCAGCGCGTCGGCGCCGGCAGCGACACGACGCAGGTCGTCGAGGTTGGTGTGCGAGCCGATCACCACATCCGGGCTCACTTGCGCGGCCGGATCGTCGGGGTTGGCGGCCAGCACCCGCAGGCTCTGACCCAGGGCGATCGCCGCCTGATGGGTCATCCGGGCGAGTTGGCCGCCGCCGACCATCGCGACGAGCGGCGCAGCGGTGGGGGTACTCGGCACGGCATTTATGGTGTCATGGCCGTTGAACGGGGTGTTTACCGGCGGTGACACCGTCGCTGGGCACGCGTAACGGGTAGTACGTACACTGCGACATTGTGTCCTTCGCCGATGCCACGATCGCGCGCTTACCGCGGCCGATCCGTCCCTACGCCGAACGCCATCACGAACTGATCAAGTTCGCGATCGTCGGCGGCACGACGTTCGTGATCGACTCAGCGATCTTCTACACCCTCAAGCTGACGATTTTGGAGCCCAAGCCGGTGACCGCCAAGGTCATCTCAGGCATCGTCGCGGTCATCGCGTCCTACGTCTTGAACAGGGAGTGGAGCTTCCGGGACCGCGGTGGTCGGGAGCGTCACCACGAGGCGCTGCTGTTCTTTGCGGTCAGCGGCGTGGGAGTGCTGCTGAGCATGGCGCCGCTGTGGATCTCCAGCTATGTCTTCGGTCTGCGGGTGCCGACGGTGTCACTGACCGTGGAAAACGTCGCCGACTTCGTCTCGGCCTACATCATCGGCAACCTGCTGCAGATGGCGTTCCGCTTCTGGGCGTTCCGGCGCTGGGTGTTCCCCGACGAATTGGGTCGCAGCCAGGAAAAGGCGCTGGAGTCGGCCCTTACCGCCGGCGGGATCGCCGAGGTCCTCGAGGACAATTACGAAGAAGGCGGCACGGTCACGCTGCTGCGGGCTTGGCGGTCGCGCCGTAACCGGTTGGCTCAGCTGGGCGATTCTTCGGACCCGAGGGTGTCGAAAACCTCGTGATACAGCAGCGCGTGGACCTGCTCCACGCGCGGAATGTCGTAGAACTCCAACGGGTCTTGTGACGCCGACTCGACGACGAGGGTGCCGGTGCGCAGTATCCGGTCGATCAGCCGATGCCGGAATTCCACGCTGTTGATCCGGGCCAGCGGGATGTCGATCCCGCTGCGGCTCAATACTCCGTGCCGGAACATCACTCGCCGGTCGGTGATCACGAAATGAGTTGTCAGCCAGTTCAGGAACGGCCAGAGCGTCAGCCAGCCGATGACGACCAACCAGATCGCCCCGATGACGGCGAAGATGATCCTTTTGGCGCTCGGATCCCAGTTGGTGGCGTTGACGACCGCTGAGCCGAACGACGCCGCCGCGCTCGCCAGGATGAGCACGACGACCGGCCAGAACAGTCGCTTCCAGTGCGGGTGTCGGTGCACGACCACCTGTTCGCCAGAGGCCAACACTTTTTCGGGATAGCGGCCGGGGTAGCCCACGCTGGCACTTTAGTCGCTGGAACGTAGGTGCGTGATGTCTCCGGCGGAGATCGCGACGGTCTGACCACCGGTGTCGACGCACAATCGGCCCGTCTCATCGACGGCATGCGCGGTGCCCACCACTTCCCGATCGCCGGGCAAGATGGCCCGCACCCGAGAACCCAGGGTCAGGCTGTAGCGCTGATAATCGGCTACCAGCGCCGCGTCGGCGCCGCCGGCGCCGCGCCAGGCGTCGATGCGCACCGCCAATTCGCCAAGTATCTTGCGCGCCAACGTGTTTCGATCGGTAGCTGACGACCCCAGCATCAGCAGCGAGGTGGCAGCCGGGTCGGGCGCTTCCTCGGCGGTCAGCGTCACGTTGAGCCCCAACCCGACCACGATCACCGACGTCGGCGCTGCAACCTCGGCGAGGATCCCGGCCAGCTTGCCGCCGTCGACCAGCACGTCGTTCGGCCACTTGAGACCCGGCGCGACGCCGCACAGCGTCGTTAGCGCGTCGGCCACCGCAACAC
>NZ_JBAPPI010000329.1:0-6681 GCF_049280035.1 Mycobacterium sp.
GGATCCCGAAAGCGGTTACGCCCGAACCTTTCTCACCCAATTCAAACAGGTCGTCAACGAGTGCGCGGCACGTGGGGTCAAAGTGATCACCAATGCCGGCGGGCTCAACCCGGCGGGAATGGCAGAGGCGGTGCGCGCCGTCATCGCCGACGCCGGTGTGTCATTAAGCGTCGCGTACGTCTTCGGCGACGACCTGATGCCACAACTTGCCGCGCTGCGCGCCGCCGGAACGCCGTTCACCCACCTCGACAGCGGTGCCGACCTTTGCACTGCCGGCGCTGATCCGGTGTCGGCCAACGCGTATCTGGGCGGCTGGGGCATCGCGAGCGCGCTGGCCGGCGGCGCCGACATCGTCATCACCGGCCGGGTCACCGACGCCGCGCTGGTCGTGGGCGCCGGCGCCTGGTGGCACGACTGGTCGCGCACCGACTACGACGCGCTGGCCGGTGCGGTGGCCGCCGGGCACATCATCGAATGCGGCCCGCAGGCCACCGGCGGCAACTACTCGCAGGTGGCCGAGATCGCCGACCGGCGTTACCCCGGCTCGCCGATCGCCGAACTCGCCTACGACGGCAGCTTCGTCATCACCAAACCAGATGACACCGGGGGACTGGTGTCGCCGGGAACGGTGATCGCCCAACTCCTGTACGAGGTCGATGCACCCGCTTATGTCAACCCCGATGTCGTCGCCCACTTCGACACCCTGGCCGTCGAGCAGGACGGAACGGACCGGGTCCGGATCAGCGGCGCCACCGGCAGCCCGCCGCCGGCCACGCTCAAGGTGGCGATGAACTACCTCGGCGGCTACCGCAACACCATGACCATGGTGCTGACCGGGCTGAACATCGAGGACAAGGCCGCCTGGGCGGTCGAGGAACTGTTCGCCATCCTTGGCGGCCAAGACAGCTTCGACGCCGTCGACCTGCAGCTGCTGCGCTACGACAAACCCGATCCGGCCTCGCTGGTCGACGCCACTGCGCACCTTCGGGTGACCGTCAAGGACCGCGACAAAGCGAAGGTGGACCGCGCGTTCTCCAATTCCGTCATCGAACTGGCCGTCGCCGGGTACCCGGGCTTTCACACCACCACTCCGCCGACGTCGGCAAGCGAGTTCGGCGTCTACTGGCCCACCGTCGTGCCCGCGGACGCGGTCACCCACACCGTCGTGCACGCCGATGGCACCGCCGAAACCATCCCGCACAGCACCGAAGTCGCACAGCCACTCGCCGGGCAGGCCGGGCCTGCGCAATCCGTCATCGCCGATTTCGGGCCGACCAGCCGCAGTCCGTTGGGCAGTGTGATTGCCGCGCGGTCCGGTGACAAGGGCGGCAACGCCAACGTCGGTTTGTGGACGGACACCGACGAGCGGTGGGGCTGGCTACGGTCGCATCTGACTATCGAACGCTTCACGCAGCTGGTACCCGAAGCCGCCGGACTACCGGTGCGCCGCTACGAATTTCCCAACCTCAAGGCGCTGAACTTCGTCATTGTCGGGTTCCTCGGCGAGGGTGTGGCGTCGTGCACCAGGACCGACCCGCAAGCCAAGGGGCTCGGCGAGTACGTCCGAGCGCTGCACACCGATATCCCAGAAATGCTGAAGACATAGTGGACCGGCTTCTGCGCATCGCTCCTGTCAGCCGGGAGATGATCCTCAACTACGTGGCGCAACACAGTTTGTCGCTACCCAGGTCCTACTAGTGGCATGGCGGCTTACATGGGTGCCGTCGAGCTGGCCTGGAAGCTGGCCGATAGCGTCCACGAATACCCCCTGACCCTGGAACGACACCGGGTCTATGTGGCGCTGGGCAGCGGTGACACAGACAGGGCGATCATCGACCTGATCTCGGTTGCGGCGCGCAAGCGGATTATGCTGCCGCGCATGGTGATCGCTGGGCTCCAGCTGTGGCACACCGCGCACGACGATCTCGATGCACATCTTGGCAGGGTCATCTCGTCGATACCCATCGCGCCCGAGCAACATCTCGCAGCAGCAGACAAGAAGATCAGCTATCTGTCGACCACCAGGGGCTATCGGCGTACCGAGTCCAACCGGCCCGCCGACGGTTCAACATGAACGATCACCGGCCAGCCGCACCGACCCCAGGCCGCCCACACGAGCGCAGAATGCCCCGAATACCGGTGCCCCACAATACAACATCTACCTGCGCTAAGTGATCGCCCTCACGCCTTCTCGAGGTCTTCGGCAAGCGCACCGATGAGCATTTCGACTCGTTCGCGATAGGCCTTTTCGTCGTCCACGAACGCGGTGAGCGAGGAATCCGCGCGCAACCGGTGCGTCACGATCACACTGCGCACCACTTCAACAACCATCTCATTGCTCACGACGTGGGCAGGGTAGCGAGCCCCGACCTGCGTCATCGCGTCATGCAGGCGCTGAACCTCGGCGCGAATCTCTTCTTCAGTCGACGGCGTGCGCACCAGATTGAGGTTGATCTCCAGCGATGCGAGGTATTCCCGGCGGCCGAAGAAGTCATTGAGGTATTGGAAAACCGACCAGAGCTGCTCGCGGGTCGTGTCGCCGGTGAAGATGAAATTCTCGGCGTGGTCAATGAGCTTCTGCACTTGATCGCGAAATGCGTCGAGCATCAGGCGCTCACGCGTTCCGAAATGGTATTGGATCACTCCCCATGTGAGGCCGGCCCATCGAGCAATTTCATTGGAGCTGGCACGGTAGTAGCCCTTGGCCAGAATGCAGTCGATCGCCGCGTCGATGACGCGTTGGGGCGTGCTTTCCCCGTCCGCCTTGGGTTGCTGCGCAGACTGAACGCGTGCGCGCCGCCCAGCGAGCTGCTTGTCGGCGACCGCTTCCACCTTCACGCTGAGAACCTTTGCTCGATATATGGGACCGAAGCCATTTTAGTGTACGGCTCGTATAGTCGCCGCTATGCGCCGGATCCGCGGTTGGACTCAGGGTGGGGACGAAGGGTGAGCTGTGCTGGCAATAGCGTTCCGCACGACGCGCAACGACCTCTGGTGCAGTCCATTTCGCGGCCAACCGTCACAAAAGGTCTCGGTCGCTCCCACCACCCCTGCCGGCCACGACCCGAGCGCGGCGCGCAGCGCGTGCGCCTTGAACGTGCGCGCCGCCCCGCTGAGCCGGTGCTCGATCATGACGGCGCTCGTCGTTGTGGTCTGGTCATCATCTGAATTCACCAGCCGGTCCTGGCCCCACAATGTGAACTCGCTTTGCCGTTGATGCACCCGTCGTACCACGTAGCGCCGTACCCGTGCGTCGCCAAAGTACAGATCCGCAGCCACCGACATGCCGTCACGTATCGGCAGCCGCATCCGCGCTTTCAGCACCGCGTCAAATGCAAACGATCTGACACCAAGGATGCTCAGCGGCCGCAGGTCCTGCTGCGGTTGGGCGATCAGAACGGTGATGTCCCAACCCAGCATGGCGCGGTCGACCAACCAGCCGCCGACACAGGACACCACATCGGCCACCGTCGGTGCCACCACAGTCAGCCGGAACCTGCAGTCGTCGCCCCGCGCGCGCAGGTCGCGGCGCCCGAGCTTGTACACCCAGTCCGGCTGAATCGGCTCGGCCGGGGCCAGTGTATGGCCGGCTTTTTTGGTGCGGAGTCGTACGAGACCGTTTCTGTCCTGCGCGGTTGATTCCGATGGCGCAGGCGTCACCGCCGCGGCGGCTGTCGCGATGTGGCGCCAATCCTGTGTGTCGTCCGAATTCACTGGGGGAGATGGTCTTTCCATGTTCTGGCGGCATCGGGGGAGACGAGGCCGCTCTGGCGGAACACGTGTCCATCCGGTGTCGCGTACTGCCCGGTGTGTGGGTCGTATTCGGCGAAGGCGACCGACGTCAAGATATAGTATATGCTATATCTCCCGCAAGGGCCCGCCGCCGATTGCGCTGCGGTCGAGATCGGCACGCGGCACTTACCCCGACTGCGGGTGCCAGCGGCATTTGCGTTCTTTCCCTGAAAAGCCCTTATGCAGGGCAAGATCGGCGGTTGAATCGTCGGGCCCCATCCCCCGGCCATATGCCGCGCCGCAGGTCCCCACTCTATCGCCGCCTTGAGCCGCAAACGAGAAAAATTGTATATCCCATATTATATCGAGCGTCCATGTTCGCTAACGTCGAGTGGGCACCGTCGAGTGGTTGTGGATCGAGCGGGGGCCCAGGACGGTAAGCGGGCCACCGGAACGGAGAGGACTCAACAAGTGGACAAGTTGGACAACAAGGTCGCGGTGGTGTCGGGCGCCGCGCGCGGCCAGGGTCGATCGCACGCGGTGACACTGGCCGCGGAGGGCGCCAGCATCATCGCCCTGGACATCTGCGCGGACATCGAGGGCAACACCTATCCACTCTCGCGCCGCGAGGATCTCGATGAGACGGCGCGACTGATCGAGAAGGAAGGGGTCCGCGTCGACACGATCGTCGTCGACGTGCGCGACCGCACCGCGGTGTGGAAGGCGGTCGCCGACGGTGTCGCCGAACTCGGACGCCTCGACGTCGTGGTGGCCAACGCCGGGATCTGCCCGTTGGGAAAGGGACAGACGATCCAGTCGTGGTCTGACACGGTCGACACCGATCTGGTCGGGGTCTTCAATGTGATTCAGGCCAGCCTGCCACACATCAGCGACGGCGGCTCGATCATCGCCACCGGGTCGCTGGCCGCCCAGCTGGGAAACACGGACAACCAGGGGCCGGGCGGGTGCGCTTACACGTTCGCCAAGCAGACGGTGGCCCACTACGTCAACGACCTGTCGCTGCAACTGGCCGAACGCAAGATCCGGGTCAACGCAGTGCATCCGACCAACGTCAACACCGACATGCTGCACAGCAAGGGCATGTACAGCGTGTTCCGGCCAGACCTGGACGCGCCTACCCGCGAGGACGCCGAGCTGGCGTTTCCGGCGATGCAGGCGATCCCGGTTCCCTACATCGAGCCGCAGGACGTGTCCAACGCGGTCCTGTTCCTGGCCAGCGATGACTCGCGGTTCATCACAGGCACGCAGCTACGCATCGACGCCGGTGGGCTGGTGAAGGCCAAGCCCTGGCAGGGGTGACGCCCGGCGCTACTGCGCGCCCCTGATCTGCGCCAGCCCCCACAAGTAGGGGTCGGGTGGTGTGCGATCGATAATCGCCGCTGCGCGCGTGCGCACGATCTCGTCCTGCCAGTCGATATCGGCCTCGAACCGGCCGTTGGACAGCCGCGAGTCGGCCTCGTGGTCGTGATGGGCCCAGAAGTTCCCGCTCTGGATGGATTCCAGCACGGTGACCGCCACTTCCTCCGGCTCAGCGAGAACCGCTGCGACACCGGCCGATTCGAGGCCTTGCTGCACCATCGTCATGACGCTTGGGTCCCCACCCAGATTCGTCTTCGTCAGCGGCGGAAAGACAGCGTGAGCGCGGATCACCGAATTCTGATCGCGCAGTGTCGCGTACAGACCCTCCATCAGCGTGAGGACAGCGGCCTTGCTCGACGAGTAGGCGGGCGTCTGGTACATCACACCCACAGCCCCCGAGCCTGAGGTGGTTCCCAGCACATCGCCGGGGGTGCCTTGGGCGACCATCCTGGGCACGAACGCCTTGATGCCGTGCAGCACCCCGAAGAAGTTGACACCGTAAACCTGACGCCAGCCATCGATGTCGTTCTCGAAATAACTTCCGGCATAACCGATTCCCGCGTTGAGGAACGCGATATCGACGTGTCCGTATTCGGTGAACACCTGATCGGCCAGCGCCTGCATCGACGTCAGTTCGGAGACGTCGGCGACGATTCCGGTCACGTCGAGGCCGGCAACACGCTGCGAGGCAACCGTTGTCGTCAACGTCACCGGGTTGACATCGGAAAGCACCACTCGGCAGCCGTGCTGGGCGAGGAGCCGCCCGGTCGCTGCACCGATGCCCACCGGGCTGCCGCCACCCGTGATGACCGCGACATCTCCGGTCAGATCCCTGGCCACCGCTGCTCCGCTCCCGCCGTACTCAGTGTGCGTTGACACGATCGGCAGACTTGTAGACGTACCTGGTTTGCAGCTCGGCGTACCCGTCGATGCCCGGTGTGCCACAGTTGCGGCCGATGCCCGAGGACTTGGTACCACCGAACGGCACGTGCGGAGCCACCTCAGCGTGACTATTGACCCACGCTGTCCCGCAGTCCAGCCGTGCGGCCAACGCGGCGCCGGTTTCGATATCGGCGGTCCAGATCGATCCGCACAGACCGTATTCGGTGGCGTTGGCGGCCTCGATCGCCTCATCGACGTCACGAAAACTCATGACCGGCAACACGGGTCCGAACTGCTCCTCATCGACCACCTTCATGCCCGCCCTGACGTCAGTGAGGATGGTGGGCGCGATGAAGTAGCCCCGCGACGCCGGCTGCGCCCCGCTGGTGGCCGCGCGCGCTCCTTGAGACAGCGCATCGGCCAACAACATTCGGATGCGGTCGTACTGCGGCCGGGTGGTCAGCGGGCCGAACGTTCCCCCCGACGTCTCGGGCGCCGGCACCGCGGCGTCAGCACGTCGAACGAGTGCATCGATCATGTCGTGATAGATCGACGCATGGACATAAAGGCGTTTGATCGCCGCGCACACCTGACCGCTCATCAGGAACGCGGTGTTGAAGACGGCCTCGGCGACGGTCTCCACGTCGACATCGGGCAGCACAATCGCCGCGTCGTTGCCACCGAGTT
>NZ_JBAPPI010000330.1:0-3416 GCF_049280035.1 Mycobacterium sp.
GGGCTGCCCCCGGGGCCGGCGGCGCCGCAGGGACCCGGCGGCCAGGTGCCGGCTCCGTTCATCAACCCCGGCGGAGCGGGAGGTAGCGGCGTCACGGGAGGTAGCCAAAATTGAACGGCACCTTTAGTTTCCGCAACCGGCGCCTGCCAAAGCGGCCTCGGACATCGGTGATCATCGGATCGCTCGCGGTACTGGTCGCCCTGCTGGCCGGGTTCATCGGGTTGCGGCTCTACCAGAAGTTGGCCAACAACACCGTGGTGGCCTACTTCCCGGAAGCCAACGCGTTGTATTCCGGGGACCGGGTCCAGATCATGGGCGTTCGGGTGGGTTCAGTCGACAAGATCGAGCCGGCCGGCAACAAGATGAAGGTGACCTTTCATTACGCCAACAAGTACAAAGTCCCCGCCAATGCGTCAGCAGTGATCCTCAATCCCACTCTGGTGGCATCGCGGAGCATTCAGTTGGAGCCGCCCTACAAAGATGGTCCGGTGCTCGCCGACAACGCGGTGATCCCGGAAGAGCGCAACCAGGTGCCCACCGAGTGGGACCAACTGCGCGACAGTGTCGCCAACGTCATCACCAAACTGGGGCCCACCAAGCAGCAGCCCAAGGGGCCTTTCGGTGACGTCATAACGGCCTACGCCGACGGGCTGGCCGGCAAGGGCAAGCAAATCAACACCACACTCAACAGCCTGTCGCGAGCGCTGACCGCGCTGAATCAGGGCCGCGGCGACTTCTTCGCGGTGGTGCATAGCCTGGCGCTCTTCGCCAACGCCCTGCACCAAGACGACCAGCAGTTCGTCGCGTTGAACACCAACCTGGCTCAGTTCACCGGCAAGTTAACCCACTCTGACTCGGACCTCGCCAATGCGATACAGCAATTCGACGGCCTGCTTTCCACACTTCGCCCGTTCTTGGACAAAAACCGCGACGTGCTGACGCACGACATCGACAACCTCGACAAGGTGACCACCACGGTCGTGCAACCCGAGCCGCGGAATGGCTTGGAGACCGGCCTGCACGTGTACCCCACGCTGGCCGGGAACCTTAGCGAGATCTACCACCCATCGCACGGTGCGGTCGTGTCCATTCCAGCCATCCCGAACTTCACCAACCCAATGCAGTTCTTTTGCAGCATGATTCAGGCCGGCAGCCGGCTCGGCTATCAGGAATCCGCCGAACTCTGTGCCCAATACCTGGCGCCGATCCTCGACGCGATCAAGTTCAACTACCTTCCGTTCGGCCTCAACCTGTTCAGCACCGCCGAGACGCTACCCAAGGAAGTCGCCTATTCCGAGCCGCGGCTGCAGCCGCCGAACGGCTACAAGGACACCACCGTTCCTGGGATATGGGTGCCCGATACCCCGCTGTCGCACCGCAACACCCAGCCCGGCTGGGTGGTCGCGCCGGGCATGCAGGGCACGCAGGTAAGTCCGGTCACGGCGAGCTTGCTGACTCCGCAATCGCTGGCCGAACTCATGGGCGGGCCGGATATCCCACCGGTGCAATCGAATTTGCAGACGCCGCCGGGCTACCCGAACGCCTACAACGAGGAGCCCGGTCCGCTCCCCTATATGGGCGTGCCGGGCCACCCTGCGCCGATCCCTCCGCCGCCGCCAGGACCCGAGGTGGTCCCGGGGCCGGTCGCGCTGACGCCTGCGCCAGCGGCCGCGCCTGCTGGACCACCACTGCCCGCTGAAGCTGGAGCGGGCTCGTGAAGGGGATGATGCGCATGGTTCGCCACCGGGCCAGACAGGGCCTGGCTCTACTGGCGGCTGCCATCACGCTGACGTCGTGCGCGAGCTGGCACGGAATCGCGAATGTGCCGATGCCGGGCGGCCCGGGCACCGGAGCCGGTTCCTACACCGTCTACGTACAGATGCCAGACACGTTGGCGCTCAACGATAACAGCCGGGTGCGGGTGGCCGATGTCTTTGTCGGCACGGTCCGCGCGGTCAACCTGAAGAACTGGGTTCCCACACTGACGCTGAGCCTGGACAAGACAGTCAAGTTACCCAAGAACGCCACCGCCAAGATCGGACAGACAAGCCTGCTGGGTTCGCAGCATGTCGAGCTGGCCGCGCCACTCGTCCCGTCACCGGAGCTGCTGAAAAACGGCGACACCATCAAACTGAAGAATTCGTCCGGCTACCCCACCACCGAGCAGACGCTGGCCAGCCTCGCCCTAATCTTGCGCGGAGGCGGCATCCCGAATGTCGAAGTGCTGCAGGACGAGGTCTACAACATCGTGAACGGGCGCGCCGACCAGATCCGTGCCTTCCTCGGCAAGTTGGACACCTTCACCGCCCGGCTCGACGAGCAAACCGATGACATCACCCGAGCCATCGATTCCACCAATGGCCTATTGGCGTACGTGGGTTCTCGCGCGGATGTTCTGGATCGCGTGTTCACCGAATTCACGCCACTGATCAAACATTTCGCCGACAAACAAAACCTGTTCATCAACGCTGTCGACGCGACGGGACGGCTCGGCCAGGTTGCCAACCAATACCTAGCCCCCTCGCGGAGCAACCTCCATCAGGACTTGGTGGCGCTGCAGTGCCCGTTGCGGGAACTCGGCCGTGCCTCGCCGTATTTGGTCCGCGCACTCAAGCTGATCCTCGTCCAGCCGTTCGATATCGACGCCGTGCCGAAGTCGTTCCGGGGTGACTACTTCAACCTGTCGCTGACGGTTGACCTGACCCTCAGCTCTGTCGACAACGCGGTCCTCACCGGGACCGGATTCTCCGGAGCGCTGCGCGCACTCGAGCAGTCGTACGGCCGCGATCCCGAAACGATGATTCCGGACGTCCGGTACACACCAAACCCGAACGAGGTCCCCGGCGGCCCGCTGGTCGAAAGGGCGGACAGGCAATGCTGACCCGCTTGGTCTGGCGCCAGCTGATCACGTTCGGCATAATTGCTGTGGTCACCGCAATTGCGTTGGGCTGGTACTACTTACGGGTTCCTACTGCGATGGGGATCGGCCAGTACACGCTGAAGGTGGAGCTGCGCACGTCAGGCGGTTTGTACAAGACGGCCAACGTGACCTATCGCGGTGAGACGATTGGCAGGGTCACAGCCGTCGAGCCGACCGAGACCGGTGTACAGGCGACCATGAGTATCGCCGACCGGTACAAGATCCCGGTCGATGCGTCGGCGAACGTGCATTCGGTGTCGGCAGTCGGCGAGCAGTATCTGGACCTGGTGTCGGCAGGCAACCCGGGCAAGTATTTCTCGCCCGGACAGACCATCACCAAGGCCACCGTGCCCGCCGAGATTGGTCCGGCGCTGGACGCCGCTAACCGCGGCCTGGCTGTGCTGCCCAAGGAGAAGATCAGCCAATTGCTCGACGAGACAGCCCAAGCGGTCGGAGGGCTGGGTCCCGCGTTGCAGCGGCTGGTCGACTCGACTCA
>NZ_JBAPPI010000331.1:0-4679 GCF_049280035.1 Mycobacterium sp.
AGACAGTGACCGAGTCGGTGGCCTTCGCATTGGAGGGCCGGTCGCGGCTGCTGGTGTTCGACAACTGCGAGCACGTTGTCGACAGTGTCGCGGATCTGGTCGAGGCGATCCTGGCCGCCTCGGCGACGGTAACGATTCTGGCGACCAGCCGCGAAGGATTGGGGGTCAGCGAAGAACAGTTATGGCGTGTCCCGTCGCTTGATGTCAATTCGGGAGCCGAATCCGCCGCCGTGAACCTTTTCGTCGACCGTGCCCAAAGTGTCGTGTCGGACTTCTCGCTGGCCCAGCCCGGCGATGCGGACGCTGTGGTGGAAATCTGCCGCCGCCTGGACGGCATCCCGTTGGCCCTCGAGTTGGCGGCCTCGCGGATGGCGTCGATGACCGCGAGCGAGGTGCGTGATCGTCTGGATCAGCGGTTCCGGCTGCTAGTCGGGTCGAGGCGCGGCCTGGAACGCCACCACACCCTGCGCCACGCGGTGGCGTGGTCCTACGACTTGCTCGACGAGCCGGAAAAGGCGCTGCTGGACCGCTGTTCGGTCTTCACCGGCGGATTCGACCTGCAAACCGCCTGCGCCGTAACGGGTTCCGAGGATGACTTTGCCACCCTGGATCTACTCGACGCCCTGGTGCGCAAGTCGCTGCTGGTCGCCGACCGGTCGGCGGGGCGGACCCGGTTTTCGATGCTGGAGACGATCCGCCAGTTCGCCGAGGACCAACTCGTCGCCGGCGGTGAAGCATTCGAGATTCGGGCCGCCCACTCGCGGTACTTCGCCGCACGCGAAGCCGACATCATGGCCCTATGGGACAGCCCCCGCCAACGACAGGCCTACAACTGGTTCACCGTCGAGCTGGCCAACCTGCGCACCGCGTTTCGGTGGGCCGCCGACCGCGGCGATCTCGATGTCGCCGCCACCATAGCCAGCTATGCGGGATTCCTCGGCGTTATGGTCCAAACCCTTGAGCCGATCGCCTGGGCCGAAGAACTGATCGAGGCCGCCCGCGTCGCCGACCACCCGCGGCTGGCGTTCCTGTACGTGACTGCGTCGCTGTGCTACGCGACCGGACGGATCGAGGACGCGGTCCGCTACAGCGACGCCGGGCAGATCGTTCTCGGCAACAGCCACGAGGCGCCGCCGTACGGCATCGAAGCCGCGCTTGGATCTGTATACCTAGTCATCGGGCAGCCCGAGCGGATGGCCGAGGTGTGCCGCGCCCAGCTAGCACGCCGCCGCGACACCCACGTCCACATCCGGGCATGGCTGGTTGCCGCCCTACATTCGGCCGGTTCGGGTGGGGAGGCGATGGATTGCGCGGATGGCCTCATCGAGGCTGGGGAGACAACAGGCAACCCTTTGTTTCTCGCGTGGGCGCTCGGGGCCTACGGTTTGGCTTTCCGTGACGCGGATCCCGTCGCGGCGCTTGATGCCCTCGGCCGGGGTCTGGTGATCGCTCAAGACAGCGGCAACCGCACCATCGCGTCAGTCCTGGCGAACGGTCTGGCACGACTTGAGGCCGAACACGGCGACACGCTGGCCGCGTTCGATCACCTCACCCTGGCAATCCGCGGATTCCACAATGCGGGCGACACCACGACGCTCCGCGTCCCGCTGGCCGTCCTCGCCGCTCTTTTCGACCGGCTCGGACGCCACGAACCGGCGGCCACCATCGGCGGCTTCGCGCTCAGTCCTTTCTCTGCGTCGGCGGTCCCCGAAATTAGCACCGCCATCAGCCGCCTCCGCGAGGTCCTCGGTGACCAGACCTACGAATCGCTCGCCCGCAAGGGTGAGACGATGACCACCGCCGCGATGGCGACGTACGCCTACGACCAAATCGACCAGGCCCGAACAGAACTCGTACGCCCCAGCTGAATGGCGCGAGTCGCGTGTCCAACGCGAGAGCGGCGCGGCATGTTCTCAGTCGCCTTCAGCAGTCTGTTCGGCGAAGACGCGGTACACCGTCGCCCGGCTCACGCCGAGGGCGGTCGCAATCGTGCTCGCCGATTCACCGCTGGCGGTGCCGAATTCACATCGACGTAAGGTGACGTGATGGGCGCTCACGTCTATTGGACAAATTATGACAGCGGCACGATTGGGCGGGCAAACCTCGACGGCTCGGGCGTCAAACAGAACTTCATCACGGGCGCGGCCACCCCAACCGATGTGGCGGTCCACGGTAAACACATCTACTGGGCCAACCTCACGACGATTGGGCGAGCGAACCTCGACGGCTCGGGCGTCAATCAGAACTTCATCACCGGCGCGAACTTCCGCCCCCAAGGGTTGGCGGTCGACGGCAAATACATCTACTGGACAAACATCCCAATTTCCGGCCCGCCGGTATCGGATAGCACGATTGGGCGGGCAAACCTCGACGGCTCGGGCGTCAATCAGAACTTCATCACCGGATTGAGCATCCCATTCGGGGTGGCGGTCGACGGCAAGCACATCTATTGGGGCGAACAAGCCGACACCACCTCGAATGGCACGATTGGGCGGGCAAACCTCGACGGCTCGGGCGTCGATACGAACTTCATCACCGCGGTGGTCAGCCCGAGTGGGGTGGCGGTCCACGGCAAGCACATCTACTGGGGCGACCTAGAGCTGACCGGCCCGAATAACACGATTGGGCGGGCAAACCTCGACGGCTCGGACGTCAATCAGAACTTCATCACCGATGTGGGAGCCCCTCACGGAGTGTCGATCCACGGCGAGCACATCTACTGGGCGGCCGCCGGTCCCTTGGTCGCGCGCGCGAACATCGACGGTTCGGGCGTCAACCTGAACTTCATCACCGGCGCGAACTTTTCGTACGGGATGGCGGTCGACGGTAGCCATAGTTAAGACAGGGCTCACGCGCGTTAGCGGGAGCGGGGTGGAGGGGTCATTAGTTCGGTCCTGCCGTTGAACGGCTGATGGCCTCCGGCTCGGAGTTCCCGAGGGTAACGCCACACGACCTACGCCATACCGCCGCTTCGCTCGCCATCAGTGGAGGCGGAAACCGAAGGCTGTCCAGACCATGCTGGGACACCATTCCGCTGCGCTCATGCTGGATACCTACGCGGATCTCTTCCCTGACGATGTTGAGCTCGTCTCAGCTGCTCTCGACCAGGATCGACAGGCTGCCCTAAACGCTATTGCGGACCAACTGCGGACTGGAAGCCAGCAGACCCTCTAACCGAAACGGCCCGTATAGCCTCTGATCTCGTCAAATCTATGTCGGGGTGGCGGTGTCTGGTGGCGGGATTCGAACCCACGGCCTCTTCGTCCCGAACGAAGCCACCGGCACGCCGGCCACCATTCTGCCGGTCGCGTTGGATGTGTCGATGCCCTCGCGCAGCGACCGCAGCACGACGCGGCGCTCGCCAAGCTCGCGAATGCTAGCTACCGTCTCAACTCTTTAGTTCTGAGACTGCGTGGACTTGGTAAACGATCGGCAGGAGTACTGAACGGCCCCCGTCATGGCATCGCCTCGGCCCACGCGATATGCCCCTCGAAGCCAAGCGTTCTCACCATCGCGCGGTAGCGATCCCTAAAGTCCGCGTAAGGCGCGGCATCGCGGTGAGCCCGCGCCAGCAGAGCCCGCAGCCGCAGCAGCCACACCTCGCGCATCACCAGACCCTCATCGGCTGGCGCGGTCGCTAACCGCTCGATCGCGGCCTCGGCTTCGGCCAGGTCACCGTCGGCCCCGCGATCGAGCAGTGTCTCCACCAGAACACCGGTCGCTGGAATGCCCCACACCAGCAGCCGTCCCTCGCGGAACAGATGGTCGACCGTGGCGCGCATGAGCGGTATCGCCTCATCGCGATCTCCACGCCGAGCCCGCTCACGCGCCACGTACACCTCGACGAGTGGCAAATCGCACAGCAGGTATCCGCGGCGCAGGAAAACGTCGCCGACCTCGGCCAGGAGCGTCTGTCCGCGGTCACGCTCCGCATCCGTGTGGCGGTGCACCAGCGCAACGCCCAGCGCCAACCGGGACCAGGCCAACGCGACGTCATCACTGGATCGTTCCGCGATCCGTAACGCATCCTCGATCTCGCGCACCGCGCGATCGTCAGGACTCAGAACGCCACAGGATATCCCTAGGAAGTAGACGTAGCCGACAACCCCGGCGTAGGTCAGGGGATCGGCGCTGCGGGCCATGGCCAGGCCGTGCCGCTGGTCGTCGCGCCATCCGGGAAGACCCAGACACCAACGGGCAATGGCCCGCTGCATAAGGGCGACCGCTAACGGAGACCCCATGATGAAGTTGCCTTTAGACGGGTCACCGTCGGCCAGGTCGATGACCCTCTGTGACCAGCGCAGCACCTCACACATCTCGGCGCTTTCACCCTTGGCGTAGATCGGCGCGAAGGACAGCCCCACCGCCAAGGTCGCATCGCCGACCGAGTCGAGGAGGGCCACGGCCTCGGATGCCAGCTGCGACGCCTCGCGCGTCCGAGCCTGAAACACGTGATCCATCACCAGCCCCGCCATCCCGATGGCCAGGGACGCCTTGTCCCCGGCGGCGGTGCACAACTTCCGCAATTCATCGAACTGGGCGCCGGCTACATGCTCATGGACTCGCCAGGCGTTCGCGCACAACATGGTGCGCGGGGCGATGCGCATCGCTGTTCGGTTCGAGTCATCGGCGGGTACTGCGTCGGCGATCCTTGTGGCACGCTCCCAGCTCAGTCGCGC
>NZ_JBAPPI010000332.1:0-3256 GCF_049280035.1 Mycobacterium sp.
GCCGGATGTTGAGCGTGTGCAGCACCGCGCCCATCGCCGGCACGGCCAGATACGCCGCCAGATGTTCGGCGTTGTTCCACATGAACGTGGCGACTCGCTGGTCGCCGTTGACGCCGACGCGCCGCAACGCGTTTGCCAGCGCAGCTACCTGCTGGCCGAGTTCGGCGTAGCTGGACTGGCGGTAACCGCTCCCGGTCGCGGTGGTGACCTTGCGTGCCCCGTGGACGCCCGACGCATGTCGCAGGATGGCGGTGATCGTCAATGGAAAGCTCTGCATCGTGCTCTGCATCGATGGACCGCCTTATGGTTCCGCCGCTTGCTGCCCGGGGCCGGCCCGCCGGACGCCCGCCCTCGTGGCGATCATGCCACGCCCGAATAATCGCCGTGGCGGCGATGTGGTCGCGGGGCCTGGTAGGCGTATCGCTGCCCTTACGGTTGAGCTAACCCTTCGACCGAGCGCTAAATCGACGAACGTTTTATCGTTGCAGGATGAGCCAGCCAGCACCGGTCGATCCCCGCCGCTACGAGAAGATGTATGGCGATCAGCAGTCCTCGCATGGCTTGCCGGCGGCCACACCGTGGGACATCGGCGGCCCGCAGCAGGTCGTACAGCAACTTGTCGCGCTGGGGGCGGTCAAGGGCGAGGTGCTTGACCCGGGTACCGGCCCGGGCCACCACGCCATCTTCTATGCGTCAAAGGGCTACTCGGCGACTGGTATCGACTCCTCCCCGACCGCGATCGAGCGCGCGAAGGAGAATGCGCTCAGAGCCGGAGTGTCGGTGAACTTCCAAGTGGCCGACGCGATCAAGCTGGAGGGTTTGGAGAACCGATTCGACACGGTCGTCGACTGCGCCTTCTACCACGTCTTTTCGGACTTGATGGAGGTGAAGCGGCTGTATGCGCGGGCTTTGCACCGGGCGACCAAGCCGGGAGCGCGTTTGTACATGTTCGAGTTCGGCCCCGGCGATGTCAACGGCTACGCTGCGCCGCGGTCGTTGTCCGAGGAGGACTTCCGGCAGGTGTTCCCCGACGCCGGCTGGGAGATCACGTATCTGGGCCCGACCACGTATCAGGTCAACGTCAGCGTGGAAGCCTTTGACATGATGATCGCGCGCAATCCCGATATGGCCGAGCAGATCAAGCCTGTCATGGAACGGTTCCGGTCGCTCCAGTCGTCGCTGAACGCCGGCCGCGTCCACGCCCCGTTTTGGGAGATGCACGCCACCCGCATCGACTGATCGGGTAGGAATCAGACGCCCTAGGCCAGCGTCGGCTCGAGTGCCAGCACGTCGGGGAACGTCCACTGGTGCGCAACGGTCGGTTCATCATTGGACGTGAGCCCGTCCAGCGGCGCGGTCGCCGAAGCGATCGCCAGGACGGTGACCGTGCCGGCGTAGTCGGCGATGTACAGCCGGCTGCCGTCCGGGCTTTCGATCGCGCACGCTGGCTGACCATTGATCGCGATGCCGCCGACGACGTCCTGCGTCGAGGTGGAGAGGACTGTCACGCTCTGGTCGCCGATCAGATAAGTGCGCTCACCGTCGCGGCTGATGGTCAATTGAGTGAGCAGCCCCGCGACGTCGCCAAACTTGTAGGTGTTGGTGACGGCGGCCGTACGGGTGTCTCGGATGTCCACGACGTCGAGAACCGTGCCGATGTCGGGAGCGTAGCTACCGACATAGGCGGTGGCGCCGTCCGGGCTGAGCGCGATATCCCGAATAGAGGAACCGATTTCGACGGTGTTCAGCACACCGCGCTGCCGCGTGTCGATCACCACAAGCTGTGCGGTGGATGCGCCATTGGCCGCGACGTAAAGCAGGCGGCCGTCCGGGCTCACCCGCACACACTCGGGGGTGGTGCCAGCGGTGGTCGCAATGCTGATCGCGTCGTCGTCACCCGTCCGGGTGTCGACGACGGCGACGTCGGCGCCGTTGACTGCGGCCCGGCTGGCGTAGACATGCCGCCCGTCCGGGCTGACCGCCACGTCGGTGACGCTGTATGCCAGCGGGTAGCTCGCAACGACCCGGTTGGCATCGGTGTCGAAGGCCAGAATCGAGTCATACGCCGCCGAAGCGCTGCTGACGTAGACGCGGCCCGCCGACGTTTCGGACATGGCGATGGCGAAGGGTTCGTCAATGTCGATAACCGTTTGCGCGACGGCGCAATTCGCGGTGTCGATCAGCGAGAAGCTGTCATCGCGGTAGTGGGTGACCATCAACCGGGCGCCGTCGGGACTGACGGCGATGCCGCTGACGGCACCACGTTCGATGGCGATTTCGGCGACTTTGGTGAAACCCGGGGCTGCTTCGAGCTCGCGAGGTTCGTTCGTACGGCTTACATCGCTCACAGTGGTACCAACCTCTACTCGTGGTCCGTGGTGGGCGGACGTTCGGCATCTGGGCGGTTAAACGCTTCGGGCGGTCCAATGCTTCCGCAGACCGCCAACCCAGATCCTTCGGATAGGCGCGTTGAGCGCAGCTTCCCGCCGAGTCTAGCGGTCGAATTTGCGCCAAAATAGGGCGACACGATGGATTGTTGCCCACGTCACGTCGGTAACTCAGGGAGTCCTTAGGCAATAACTGTGATCGGTGCGGCTCACTTTTAAATAGCAAAGGCAGTAGGCGGTTTTGCCAGGTGTTTCCCGTGTCAGCGCCAACCGAACACGGCCAAAAGGGGTGATGATTTAAAATAAGAGTTTCTTACCGCTCGCAGTTTAAACGAGGTGAAGGTCACATTCGAATAAGCCACTTTTAGCTTTCTCCAGCGCTTTTGACAGCACGCCCGTAGCGATCTACCTCCCTTCCTCCAGACCCCTGCGACCAGTTGAAGGATTGATCCGACCAACGACGGCACGACGACGCGGCGGCGAGCAAACGCATCTGGTGATCCACGTCCCACTGCCCAGCGTCGTCGAGATATCCCAGCAACCTAGCTGTAGGTTGGAAACGCGATGAACGACAACGACGTGCCGGGAGATGGCAGCGTGACTTCGCCTCCGCTGCACCACAAGGAGAGTCCGTTCTTCGCAGCAGACCGCGCCGCCTACTGGCGCCACCTTCGCGAGCTGGGCCCGGTGGTGAAAATAGACACCGGCGACCCGACGCTGCACGGCTACTATCTCACCCGTCGGGACGACGTGCGAGCGGCGTTGCTCGACCCGCAAACGTTCATGTCGCCGCCGAAAACCTTTGCGATTCAGTTGTTCGGCGCACCCCTTCCACAGGTGCCGCTGTCCTGCGGTACACGAGGGGAGCA
>NZ_JBAPPI010000333.1:0-5423 GCF_049280035.1 Mycobacterium sp.
GTGCAGGACGGCTTGACCATTGGGCCGCGACTCGATCGAGTCAACCTTCCCGACCTGCACGCCGCGCATCTCCACTTTCGCGTCCGGGTTCATCACCAGGCCAGCCCGCGATGACGTCACAGTCACCGGCACGTTGTCGGCGAAGGGCCATCTGCTGTGCGTGAAGGGCCAGCTGCCCCGGAACAGGGACACGGCGACGACGACGATCATGGCTATCACGGCCACGGTCGCCAGACCCGTCAGTGCGCGCATCCCAGAGTGCTGCATCGAATCCCTTCCTTAACCCGAGAGGTTGAAGTTTCCGTTGGAGCCGTAGATCGACAGCGAGACCAGCAACGTCACCGAGATCACGACAATCAGCGACGTACGAACCGCGTTGCCCGTTGCGACGCCGACACCCTCTGGTCCCCCCGAGGCGAAATACCCGTAATAGGTGTGCAGCAACAGAACCGCGAGCGCCATCAGGACGGCCTGAAGGAACGACCACAGCAAGTCGATCGGGTTCAAGAACGTGTCGAAGTAGTGGTTATAGAGGCCACCTGACTGGCCGAACAGCACAACAGTTGTGAATTGGCTGGCGAGGAACGACAAAATGACGGCAATGCTGTACAGCGGCGTGATCGCGAGCATGCCCGCCACGATCCTGGTGCTGACCAGGTAGGAGATCGGCCGAATCGCCATGGCTTCCAACGCATCGATTTCTTCGCTGATCCGCATCGCGCCCAATTGCGCGGTCACGCCGGCACCGAAGGTCGCTGCCAAGCCGATCCCGGCGACCACCGGCGCCGCGATGCGGACGTTGATGAATGCCGCCAGGAATCCGGTCAGCGCTTCGATGCCGATATTGCCTAGGGAGCTATACCCTTGCACCGCGAGCGTACCGCCCGTGGCCAGCGTCAGGAAGCCGACGATCGCGACCGTTCCACCGATCATCGCCAACGTTCCTGCGCCCATGCTGATTTCAGCGACTAGACGGATGACCTCCCGCCGGTAGTGGACGGTAGCGAACGGTATGCCGGCAATCGCCCTGCCGTAGAACAAGGTGTGGTCGCCGATCGAGTTCAAAACGCCGACGGGTCTGCGCCACTGGCCCAGTACCCGGAACGCCCGGGGGTAAGCGGCTCTCAGCATCTTCGTCGTGCTCACGGCATCTGTCCCATCACTTCGTCGTGAATCGGATGCCGATCGCGGTAACGACCACGTTGATGACGAAGAGCGCCATGAACGCGTACACCACGGTTTCGTTGACGGCGTTGCCCACCGCCTTGGCTCCCCCGCCGGTTATCGTCAGGCCGCGGTAGCAGGCCACCAAGCCGGCGATGAGGCCGAACAGCGCTGCCTTGACGCACGAGATAATCACCTCGGGCACACCGGTCAGCAACGTGATCCCCGCGGCGAACGCACCCGGGTTGACGTCCTGCACGAACACCGAGAACACGTAGCCGCCGACGATCCCAATGATCACGACCAGGCTGTTGAGCAACAGCGCGACCAGACCGGCCGCGAGCATCCGGGGCGTCACCAGCCGCTGCACCGGGTTGATCCCCAGCACCTCCATCGCGTCGATCTCTTCGCGGATGGTGCGCGAGCCGAGGTCCGCGCACATCGCCGTCGCACCGGCCCCGGCCACAATCAACACTGTCACGGTCGGGCCGACCTGGGTAACCGCGCCGAATGCAGCACCGGCGCCGCTGAGATCCGCGGCGCCCAACTCGCGCAGCAAGATGTTGAGAATGAAGCTGACCAGAACCGTGAACGGTATGGCCACCAACAACGTCGGAGCTAGTGAAACCCGCGCGACGAACCAGGACTGCTCCAGGAACTCTCGCCACTGAAATGGCCTGCGAAACGTGAACCTGATCGCGTCCGCCGACATCGCGAACAGCCCGCCGACGGACTGCATCGCGCCGGACAAGCCGCTCGGCATACTGATCCCTGAGGACCAGCGCTCCGCGCCTTTAGTCGCCATCGCCGCCCACCATCCTCACGCCCAGTCGCTCCGTATCGTTCGCGTGAGTTGGCGCACCCGACACCGCGGGATCGACAAACTCCACTCCTTGAAGCGTCCGGCGATTATGACTCATGCCGCATGCGGCGGGAGTGAAAATTGACAACTGAGGGACCTCCGAATTAAGTGACGGCACCGATAGTTTTGAGCTCGATGATGCGGTCCCAGTCGAGTCCAAGCTCCATCAAGATTTCATCGGTCTGCTCGGCGAACCCGGGAGCCGGCCCGGACGCGGGTGCGGCCACATCGAATTGCACCGGATTGGCGACCAGCTCGAGTTCGCCTGCCTGCACGACATATTCGTTCGCCCGGATCTGAGCGTCGTTGGCTGCCTGCAAGGTGTCTTGTACCGGAGCCCACGGGCCGGCCAGCGTCGCGAAGCGTTCACTCCATTCGGCGAGACTGCGGTTAGCGATCGCCTTCGTCAGGATCTGCACCGCCTCTGCGGTATTGGCGGCGATCTTTTCATCGGTGTCGAAACGCGGGTCGTCTGCCAGTTCTGCTTGGTCGATATGGCGGCATACATCGGCCCAGAACTTGCTGGCTTGCATCATCACAAAGGAGATGTAGCGGTCGTCGGATGTCGCATAGAGACCCACCAACGGATTGATCGGCGAGCCGTGCACGCCGGGCGGGAACGCCTCCATCCGCTGGCCGAGATGCACGGTCAACGCCACCGTGTGTCCCAGCGACCAGAGTCCGCTGCCCAGCAGCGAGACATCGACGATCGACGGGTCGCCGGTGCGTTCGCGTTTGAGCAACGCCGCCGCGATCCCGCCGGCGAGATTGGTGCCGGAAATGGTGTCGCCGTAGGCAGGTCCGGGCGGACCGACCATCCCCTCCGTCCCGGGCGGGGTGACGGTGGCGGCGGTTCCGGCCCGACACCAGAACGCGGTCATGTCGTAGCCGCCTTTTTCCGACTCCGCGCCCCGCGGGCCCAGCGCGCTGCCGCGGGCATAGATGATGTTGGGGTTGACCGCGCGGATGTCGTCGACGTCGATGCCGAACTTCTTCCGGTGTCCGGGCAAGAAGCTCGTCAAGAACACATCCGAGCGGCGCGCCAGCTCGTAGAGCACTTCTTTGCCCTCAGGCACCGACATATCCAGGCCAAGGCTGCGCTTGCACCGGTTGGCGTGCTCGATGTTCGGGTTGGGGTCGCCGTCGACGCGCAACAAGCCGGTCTGCCGCAGTCCGCGCTGTGGGTCACCGGTCACCGCGTGCTCGACCTTGACCACGTCTGCGCCCCATTCCGCCAGCACCGCACCCGCCGACGGGACGAAGCCGTACATGGCGACCTCGAGAACGCGGATGCCGTCCAGCGGTCCCATCAGACGACTCCCGGAACACACACGGCAAAAGCTCCTCGACACGTCGATAATTTCATTCTCATCCCGGGCGAATCTTACATTCCGCCAACGAGAATTCAACCAAACGCAAGAAACGAGACTGCCATGCTCAGAAGGGCTTCGCGCACCCCAAACGCGCAATGTCTTCGCAGGAAGAATGGGGTTTCTGGGCCGCGTTGCGAGCGGCTGCGATCTGAGAGTAAGGTTCTCATAATTGGAAGGGAGATTCTTTGTGCCTGAGACGGTCTCCGACGGGACGCCCACGTGACAACGGCCGTGGTCACCGGGGGCGGCTCTGGAATTGGCCTTGCCATCGCTGAGCGACTGCGCCGAGACGGGTACCAAGTCGCGACCGTCGACCTCAAGCCGTCCGAGACGCAATTCGCCTTCACCGCCGACGTGACCGACCGTTCGCAAGTGGACGCCGCGCTGTCGGCCATCCGCGACCAACTGGGCCCGGTCACCGTTCTGGTCAACGCCGCCGGCTTGGACGGGTTCAAACGCTTCAACCACATCGAGTTCGAGGATTGGCAGCGGCTGATCGAAGTCAACCTCAACGGGGTCTTCCACATGATTCAGGCAGTGCTACCCGACATGCTGGAGGCCGGCTGGGGTCGCATCGTCAACATCTCCTCGTCGAGCACCCACTCCGGCGCTCCCTACATGGCTCACTACGTGGCGGCCAAATCCGCGGTCAACGGGCTCACCAAATCGCTGGCACTGGAGTACGGACCGAGCGGCATCACGGTCAACGCTGTACCGCCAGGTTTCATCGATACCCCGATGCTGCGCAGCGCCGAGGAAAACGGCTACCTCGGCGACATCGAAAAGACCATTGCCGCAACACCGGTGCGCCGGATGGGCAAACCGGAGGACATCGCCGCGGCCTGCGCCTTTCTGATATCGGAGGAAGCCGGCTACATCACCGGTCAGATACTCGGCGTCAACGGCGGCCGAAACACCTGAGCGAGGGGAGAGTTGTGAAAGTTCGGGTTGATTCAGATCGCTGCCAGGGGCACACGCTGTGCTCGATGATCGCGCCGGATTCCTTTGTGCTCGATGACATCGAAGGTCATTCGTCGGCGGTCTCGGAAGACGTTCCGCCCGACCAGGAAGACGCCGTCCGAGAGGCCGCTCAATCCTGCCCGGAACAAGCCATCCTGATCACGGAGACCAGATGAGCGTCGATGACATCGATCGCAAGAAGAACCGGTATCACTTCGACCGGCACACTCCCGAATACCGAACCCAGTTCGAGAAGATCACCGAGGACATCCACGCCAAGTGCCCGGTCGCCTGGACCGACACCTACGAGGGCCACTGGGTCGCCGGCGGCAGCCAGGCGGTATTTGAACTCGCCCGATGCCCGGCCGTCTCTAACGACCACGACATCAATGGGGAACGCCAAGGCTATCAAGGTATTTCGATCCCCAAGGCCAAGCGGGCCAGCGGGGTGCGGGGCGGCATCTTGGAGATGGACGACCCTGAGCACCGCATCTATCGCAACGAGCTCAACCCATACCTGTCACCGGCCGCCGTCAAGCGTTGGGCACCTTTCATCGACGACGTGACGCGTGCATGTCTCGACGAAAAGATCGAAGAAGGCCACATCGACTTCGTCGACGATCTCGCCAACATTGTGCCGGCAGTGCTGACGCTGGCGATGCTGGGCATCCCGCTGAAGAACTGGGCGATGTACAGCGAGCCGGTCCATGCCTCGGTGTACACCCCGGAACACTCCCCCGAAATCGACCGCATTGTCGCCATGCATCGGCAGATGGGACTTGATCTGCTGAACAACATGATCGAGATCCGGGAGAGCCCCCGGCCGGGCATCGTCAACGCGCTCATCAGTATGCGGATCGATGGTGAGCCCGCTCCTGATCTTGAGATCATGGGCAACCTCGGACTGGTCATCGGCGGCGGCTTCGACACCACCACCGCGTTGACCGCCCACTCGCTTGAGTGGCTGTCGCAGCACCCCGATGAGCGCGAGCGGCTCAGCAGCGAGCGAGACACCCTGCTCGACTCAGCCACCGAAGAGTTTCTGCGGTACTACACGCCGGCCC
>NZ_JBAPPI010000334.1:0-4112 GCF_049280035.1 Mycobacterium sp.
CAGTCGATTGAAGGAGAAATAGTGCTGCCCAACGAAGCTGAAGTGGTTGTTGTTGGTGGCGGCCCGACCGGCCTGGTGCTCACCGCGGCGTTGCGTCAGGCTGGTCATGATGTTCTGACGCTGGACATGCAGGAAGAAGGGGCCAACGCGTCTCGCGCAGCGGCGATCCACGCGAAGACCTTGGAGGTCCTGCGGGAGCTGGACGTCACCGACCGGTTGGTCGCCGAGGGCGTTGTAGTACCGACGTTCACGTTTCGCGATCGCGACAGGATCTTGACTCGACTGGACTTCTCCTCGCTGCCGACCCCGTACCCGTTCGTGCTGACGCTGCAGCAGTATCGGACCGAGAAGATCCTCACCGAGCGCATGCATGCTCTCGGTGGGCAGGTGATGCGTCCCTATAGCGTCGCGGGTGTCTGCGTCGACGCTGATGGCGCCGACGTCGAAGTGGACGGCCCAGATGGGCGCGAAGTCGTTCACGCGCGCTACGTCGTGGGCGCCGACGGCGTCTCCTCAGTGGTTCGGCAGAGCGCGAATATCGACTACGCCGGGGGGACCTATGACCAGTCGTTCACCCTGGCCGACGCCCGGATCGACTGGCCGCTGCGCTTCGATGAGGTGCAGAACTTCTTCTCCCCCGCGGGCATCGTGGTCAGCGGACCATTGCCCGATAACCAACGCCGCGTCCTCGCGACGGTCGACAACGCACCCGAGGTCATCGACGTCGACTTCGTTCAGCACATCCTCGATGAGCGCGGCCCCACCGGAGCGCGGGTCAAAGAACTCACTTGGTCATCGCAATTCCATGTCCACCACCGCATCGCCAGCACCTTCCGCCACGGACCGATATTTCTGGCCGGCGACGCCGCCCACGTGCACAGTCCCGCCGGAGGTCAGGGCATGAACCTGGGCATTCAAGACGCGGTCGATCTGGCGCACACCCTGTCCGCGTCGCTCAACGGGGCCAAACACGCTGATCTCGACGGCTACGAAAAGCGCCGCCGACCGATCGCCCGCGCCACCGTGACTTTCACGAATTTCATGACCCGTGCCTCGATCGTCGACAACCGCCCTGCCCAACTGGTCCGCAACGCCGTGTTCTCCCTGATCGGCGTCCTGCCACCGGCGCGTAAACAAATGGCCCTGCACATGTCCGAACTCGCCTGAAACGACCTCACGATGACAGCACCGCGGCTCAAAGGCCTACATCACGTCAAACTGCCGGTCAGCGACCTGGACACCAGCCTGACCTGGTATCGGCGAGTGTTCGACGCCGAACACCTGAGCCAGTTCGATCACTACGATGGCGCCGGCGAGCGCTACGCCGTGATCCTGCAGCTGCCCGGCATCGACATCCCGATCGAGCTGCGGTGGGCCCCCGATGCCGCCACCGCCATTGCCGGCTATGACCCGGTCAGTTTCGTGGCCGACGACATGCAGGCCTGGAGCGATCACCTCGACGCGGTCGGCATCGAGCACTCACCCGTCATCACGGCCCTCGCCGGTCAGTTGCTGATATTTCGCGACCCCGACCAGACATTCCTGCGTCTGCTCACGATGCCCGAAGGTGGCATCCAGGCGATCGAGATGAACCGCGACGCGGCCGAACCCGAAGGCCCCTGGATCGCGCCCGACATCATGAAACACCCATGAGACCAGTACTGGCGACGACGTGAAGAAGGCACCGAACGACCCGGTGCTCATATGCGGGCCGTCGCTGCCAACACAGCGGCCGGCTGACACAGCCTGGCGAGGTTGCGACGAGTTCCGCCAAGCGCGACCGACGTCTGCGCGTGTGGATCCGCATCACCACGCAGCTACGCTGGCAGCGCTTCCGGTGCTATGTCGAGTACGACGCGAAATCGCGCGTCGCCGGACATCATGCGTTCGTAGGCTTTGGGAGCATCCTCGAAGTCAAACGGTTCGACCATCGGTGCAACCCCGCGCGCGGCGCTGAACGCCAGATTTGCCTCGTTCTCGATTGGGGTGCCGGTGAGGCTCCCGACGATCGATCGGCCTCCGAAGATGAGGTCGGACGTCATGACCTCGATCGGGTCGAAGGCGGCGCCGACGACCACGAGTTGACCACGAGGGGCGAGGCCGCCCAGCAGCGGTGACATCGAGGCTCCACTGGCGGCGGTCGCGATGATAGCGGCGGCGCCGCCAAGGTCTCTGAGCGCCACGCCGGGATCGACGACTGAGCTGTCGATGTACTCATCGGCGCCGAGTTGGGTTGCCAACGTTGCCTTTTCGGAGCCTCGGGCGATGGCCACCACGCGATATCCCAGCTTATTGGCGTATTGGATCCCGAGGTGGCCAAGCCCGCCGATGCCTTGAATGCCAACTAGTGCGCCCGGCTGCAGGTTCAAGTTGCGCAAGGCGTTGTATGTCGTGATGCCGGCGCACAGCAACGGGGACGCATGCACCGAACTCAACACGTCGGGGATGCGCACCAGCCCGCTGGCCCGGGCATAGACGACCTCGGCGTATCCGCCGTCCTCGGTGGTGCCGGGTTGTGGCTGGTTTTCACAGTTGACGAAATCGCCGCGCCGGCACCAGTGGCATTCGCCGCAATGACCCCCCAGAAAGCCCAGGCCGACGCGGTCGCCGACCTGCCATGCGGTCACGCCGTCGCCAACCGCGTCGATCACGCCGATGACCTCGTGGCCCGGCACGATCGGCGCGCTGGGATCGGCGCGCATGCCCTCGACGCCGAGCACGTCGCTGTGGCAGACCCCGCAGCTGTGGGACCGGAACCGGACGTGGCCCGCGCCCGGCGGGACCAACTCGCGATCCACCAATTCGAATTCACGCTGGCCGGTCACTTGATACGCGCGGTACGTCGACATCGATGCCTCCCAAGGCGATTTGCAGATTTGTTGACTTGAGTCTTATGAGCTCGGCGCGGGCTCGCATCCGCCTCCGGACAGTCCACGGGAATCAATCGTGGCCTGCGCCAGAGTGGCGGCGCCCATCGTCGCTGCGGACCCCGTAGGGCACCAGCTGCCACGACCCGATCAAACGCGCTCGCAGCGATTGGTTGTCATCACCCGCCAGGTCCGACATAGCTTTCTCGTAATGCGTTGAATGCCTGTCCCTTTGAGGCCGTACCGGAAGTCCACCGGAACGGCGGCGACACCGCGTGGCGGTTATCGTGATTCCGGTGCTCAATGCGTGTCGCGGGTGTGTACCAGCACCGCGCGGTTGGTGAAGTCGGAGATCTCGTCGTCGCTGTAGCCGAGTTCGTGCAGCACCTCTTCGTTGTGCTCGCCCTGACGGGCCGGCTGCCGATCGGGCTCGCCGCCGGCGTCGACGGTCTCGGTGGCGTCGGTGCTGTCATTGGGCTTGGCGGCGTTGGTGAAATGCCAGGGCCGCCCGGGCACGGTGATCCGTGCGCCGGCGCCGTCGGGCACGGTGCGAGTGGCTCCCCATTGGGTCGCCCAATCGGTCGTGGCGAATTCGGCGATGTCGCGCAGCGAGCCGGTGGGGATCTTGGCCTCGTCGAGCTGCGCCTCCAGTGACGCCATGTCGGTGAAGGTCCAGATCCAGCGCTGCACGATTTCGCGCAGAGCTTCCAGATTGCGTCGCCGATCCTGCGGGCTGGCGAAGCGTGGGTCCCCGGCGAGGTCGGGTCTGCGCATGGCGGCCAGGTAGAACGGGAACGAAAAGCTGCTGACGAGGCTTACCGGGCTGATAAACCGTTTCCCGTCGGGCCCGATGAAGAACACGCAGTCGGTGGCGCCCAGGATGGGGGGCTCGTCACCAAGTTCGGCATCGGACAAATCCACGTGGACTCGTTCGTTGATTGCCAGCATCACCGCGGCCATCGCCACGTCGATGTATTGGCCTCGGCCCGTCACGCTGCGCTCATTCAGCGCTGCGAGGATGGCGATCGCGGCATGCAGCCCGGAATAGACATCCGCGTGCGAGAGCGAATCGCTGCGAGGACGATCCGCCGGGGTTTCCCAGTGCGCGTTCGACATCTCCGTGATTCCGGTCTCGGCCTGCACTGTTGGGGCGTAGGCAGCGCGTGCCCGCCACGACCCGTGCTGGCCGTAGCCGCTGATCGAGGCATAGACAACATGAGGATTGCGCGCGGCGACGTCGTCGTA
>NZ_JBAPPI010000335.1:0-3637 GCF_049280035.1 Mycobacterium sp.
TACGTCGACCAACTCAAAATCTCGGTGCTCGCCGACGATGCGACCTTCGACGACCCGCACGAGGTCACCGAAGCGATGGTTAACGCCTTCGCACTGATCCGTCAGACCGCCGAGCGGGTTGCCGAGGTCACGTCATAGGACACGTCAGTCCAGTCGGCCTTCGACGAACACGCTTTCCGGGACTGCGGCATCGAGGCCAGCCGGGACGGATCGGTTACTGGCGGCCATCAGATCCTCTGCGCTCGTCGCGGCAGTGACTACCCAGCCGTGCGCTCGCAACCAGTCGACGACTTCCGTTCGTTCCTCCTCATAGAGCAGGTTGCCGGATTCCGTGATGTCCTTGCCGCCCAGCTTGATTGCGGCCCGCCGGTACCGTTCCGTCTGCTCCTCGCGGCGCACGAAACTCTCTGTGCTGAAGAACTGGTTGGTGAACGCTTCGACCGCGACACGGCTCCCGGGCGCGCTGAGCGACTGGATCCGGTCGAACAACAGGTCCTGGGCCTCGGCCGTTAGATAAGGCAGCAGCCCCTCCGCCGACCACGCGGTCGGAACCGACGCGTCAAACCCGGCCTGCGCAAGCGCCGTCGGCCAATCCAGGCGCAGATCGATGCCGACGCTGATGTAGGAAGCGATCGGGCTGACCCCATGAGATTCCAGCGTGCTGGTCTTGAATGCCAGCACCTTGGGCTGGTCGATCTCGTAGACCACACATCCGGCAGGCCAGGCGAGCCGCCACGCGCGTGAGTCAAGACCGGCCGCCAGGATCACGGCCTGCCGGACGCCGTCGCCGGCTGCGGCGAGAAAGTACTCGTCGAAGAACTTCGTCCGGCACGCCGTATAGCCCAGCATCGCCCGCATCCGGTCCTCGAATTGTGGGTCGACATCAGTTAGTTCGGCCGGCAATTCATCGTCCAGATAAACCCGCCATATGCCGTCGCCGGCCGCTTCGAGGAACAGCTTTGCGTAGGGATCGCTGATCAGAGGATCGGCGCTGTTGGTCTCTGCCGCCCGCCCGCCGGCAACCCCCAACGCGGTAGCGCCGACGCTCTCATTGATGTCCCACGTGTCATTCTCAGTTCTTGCCATCGGGATCCCTTCGGCGATCTTGGTACTACCAGCTCGTATCAAGCTTATACGAAAACTTAGCTACGCTTACAAAATGTAGCCCGAGGCCTGTCCAGGACTGATCATTTCCGGACGGCGGCGTGTTGGTCACCGCCAAGGGCGAGCTCAACGACAGACGCGGCCTCAGGCGTTCGCCAGTGCTGGCGGCTTGACGGCCTCCGGATCGGGATTGGCGATCGGCAGCCCCATGAAGCGCCGGGCGTTGTCACCCATGAAGTCGTAGGTCCGGCGGATGTCCATGCCCTCGGCGTACTGCCAATAACGCTTGGGCTCGGCCAGGCCTTCGGGATGCGGCCAGTCCGAGCCGAACATCACCTTGTCCCATCCGACCGTTTGCACCACGTCGGCCACCGAGCCCTCCCAGAACGGGCTCACCCAGACGTTGCGCCGGAACACCTCGTGCGGATGTTCGGGGAAGTTCTGCGGCATCTTGTTGTAGGTCGACTGCAGGTCGTCGAACAGTGGCTTGATCCAAGCGCTGCCGTTCTCCACGCTGGCGATCCGTAGCTTCGGGAACCGGGTCAGGGTGCCGTGGCAGATCAGGCTGGTGAGCATGTCGGCGATCTCACGGTGACCCAGCGCGGTCCACTTGAATGCTGACATCTCGAACGCGCTACTGGTCGACGGCGGCTCCCACTTGTCGATGTACTCCTGTAGCGGAGGTTGGCTGGCGTGCAACACGATCGGCAGCCCCGCGTCTTCGACGTCGCGCCAGAACGGATCGAACTCGGGCAGGGCGGGGGAGCGCCACCCCTTGTAGCCGTTCACCGGCGCCGGCTTGATCAGCGCGACCTTGGCGCCATTGTCGAGGATGTAGGCGAGCTCGCGACGCGCTTCGTCAACGAGTCCCAGGGTGAGCACCGGCGTCGAGTAGATCCGGTTGGCGTGGCTGAAGCCCCAGTGTTCCAGCATCCACTGGTTGAGGGCATGGATGATCGCCACCGTCAGGTCGGGATCCTCGGCGGCCGAATGCTCGACCAGATCGGCCAGCGTGGGGTAGTTCAGGCATGCGTCGACTCCCTGGCGGTCGAGTTCGGCGAGCCGGTCCTCGGGGTTGCGCGCTCCCGGCGGGGTGTCGATGCCACGCCCGGACATCTCGCGCATCGACAGACCCTCGGGGTTCTGGCCGGAGTAGAACTTCTCGTGGGCGCCGGGAGCAGCGACTCGTTCGAACGTCGGGTTCGGCATGTAGTCGGTGATCTTGTTGAGGATCGCGATGCGGGTGTGCCTGCCGATCTGGACGAATTGCACCTTCGGCTGGAACTCCTTGGGCAGGTGTCTCGTCAGCGCATCGGGGTTCTCGTACATGTGCTGATCGGCATCGAAGATCGGTGCGTCGGTGAACTGCGTCATCGTGGTGCCTCTCACTGCTCGACTTTGGGCCTGGCTACGAGCTTCGCGTAACTTGACACTTATGTCAAGTCTGGATGGATCCACATTATAAATAACTCTTGAGCTGTGGTGATTGCAGTTGACGATACTGTCATATAAGGTCGCCGCATGACGGCGATCTCGGCTTCGCCCGCCGAACGGCAACTGCGCGCCACCCGCGGCGAGCGCACCTGCGCGGCGATCCTCGACGCCAGCCGTCGTCTCTTTCTGGAACGCGGCTACGCGGGTACGCCGATCAACGCCATCACCGCGGCGTGCGGCATCTCGCGCGCCGGCTTCTACACCTACTTCAAGGACAAGCGCGAGATCTTCAACGTCCTCGGCAAGAACGCATACCACGAGGCCCTGGCCGTCATCGCCGAGTGGGCCGAGGCCGACCAACCATTCGGGCCGACCGATATCCGGGCCTGGGTCGGCCACTACTTCGACTACATGGACCACCACGGCGCGTTCGTGCTCGCGTCGGCGCACTCGGCGCCCGACGACGACGACTTTCGAAACTCACGCAACCGCATGGTGACCCGGGCATCGTGGAAGCTCGGCCAGGCGATCGCCGGCTACGGCGCCCACTCACCAGACGTCATTGGCGTCGCGGTGATGGGGTTGCTGGACCGGGCCTGGCACACGGTCCACCGGCAGACCGTGGCCGTCGACCGCGACGAGATGATCGCGGTGGTCGCGGAGATGATCGTCGCGATGGCGGCCCCGGCCGCGCCGCGAAGACCCGGCTGACTGCAAGACAGAGCTCGGTCATTCGAGATGTCCCAGGCGTCGAATGTCGCGATGGTGATGGTGGCATTCGTGCCAAGCGCTTCGCGCGACGAGCGCTACCGAGATCTGTCGGTCGCCGAGCGTCAGTGTCCGAGCGGCGGCAACGTCGTCCAACGAAGTTAGAGCGTCGTCGAGTCGGTGTATCCGTCGGTCGAATTGCGCGATGAGTTGTGCGCGGTCGGCCTCGTTGTACTTCGACTGAGCCACTGACTCGTCGGGGTCCACCATCGGTATCAGCGGGTTGTCTTCTGCGAGCGCCCGTTCGATAAGCCAACGATGAAATGCCATCGATTCTCGGAGATGTCCCAGGTACTCCAGTGGTGACCACACGTCCGGCGCTGGCCTGCGG
>NZ_JBAPPI010000336.1:0-3938 GCF_049280035.1 Mycobacterium sp.
CGAAGATTTGATTCGCCACATGAATGCTCAGCACGAGGCGATCCTGAACCTGTTCTCGGATCCGCTCGCGCCGGCACGCGATGTTCGCACCGCCTTCGACTCCACCGCGGGCCGTTGGATCGAAGCCTTCGCGCCTGACAACAATTCACTGGCAACGGTTTTCGTGCCGAAGTTGGCAATGGAGGTTCCCACCCAATCGGTGTTGAGCGTGCATTTCACGGACATGCTGGTGCATCGGTTGGATTTAGCTGACGCGCGCGGCCAGTCGATCCACATTCCCGATGAGTGGATTTCGGTGGCACTCGGCGTGACCCAAGCGATCTCGGTGGACTCCCCGCTGCGCGACCCGACGAGCCCCGCCTACTCATATGCCGCCCCGGTGCCGGTCCCTGCCGACGCCTCTGCGCTCAACGCGCTGGTGGCGGCGCTGGGGCGCAACCCGGTGTCTGGCACGACAACGTCCTACCTGCTCGGTCACGCCGACGCCGAAGTCCAGCGGCTGCTGCTACAGGCGCACCTCTACGAGCAGCCCACCGAACAGGCGCTGCGCGCCGCGGGCCTTGAGCCCGGCATGCGCGTGCTGGACATTGGGTGCGGACCCGGCGACGTATCGCTGATCGCGGCGCGCCTTGTCGGACCCACAGGCCGGGTGATCGGGATCGACGCCTCCCCCGACATCGTGGCGCTGGCACGTCAGCGCGCCGCCGAAAACAGCGTCATCACCGTCTCGTTCGAGCACAGCACCGTCGACGACATCACCCCCGATGAACCCGTCGACGCGGTCATCGGACGGCTCATCCTCATGCACCTGCCCGACCCAGTCGCGGCTTTGCGCCGGCTCGCCACCTTGGTGCGTCCCGGCGGCGTAATCGCATTCTGCGACTTCGACATGACGGCCGCGCGGAGCGTTCCGTGGCTGCCAACCTGGCAGACCACGGCCGAGGCAATCGCAAGCGCGTTCCGCGGGGCCGGGCTGGACCCGCAGTTCGGTGCCACGCTGCGTCGGCTCTTCCGACACGCGGGCTTGGGCACACCGACACTGACCATCAGCGCACCGGTCGGCACCGCCAAGGACACCGAACACGCGGCCTACGTTGCTAACTCATGGCGACTCATGCAGCCCGTCGCCGAACGACTCGGCGTCGTTGACGGTCGCCTCGCCGACCTAGACGCTCTGCAATCAAACCTGTGCAACGAAATCGCCACCGCAGATGGGATGGCCGTGCTGCCAGCATTGATTACTGCCTGGACTCGGCGTTGAGGCGCGGATAGACCTGGAGATCGTAGTCCCCACGCGCAGAAAAACTTTCGCGACCGCCTGGGCGTGTCTACGCCTACTCCAGCGCGCCGATCAGCCGCGCCACGGTCGGCGCTGACGTCTGTTCATCTGGAGGCTAGCCCATGTCGACTCGCGCCAACAAGGCCACGCCCGCGGGTCGCAGCGCGTCACGCGGAATCGACTTCCGGCCGACAATCTCGACATTCCGAATCGTTCTGGGCCACAATAAAAGTCGAGTTCTACGACGGATGCCTATGGCCGACCCGGGCAGCAGCCGAGATCGCCGTCGGCGACTGGATCGAACGAGTCTACAGCCGACGCCGACGCCACTACAGAGCCAATGCCACGTCGACGGCACCCATCTGGCACCGCGCGGGCGTCCGAATATGAGGGCTACCTGTCCTTGCCGACATGCTCGCCCGAGCAGGCCCTCATTGCCGCCGGATAAGGATATCGACCACCTTGATCCCTCAGACCTCGGGCTCCTCGAGACCCAGGATGTCGAGTCCTTTGACGATCGGGCAGTTCTGGTTATAGCTCTTTCGGACGGACATATGGGTGGCCTACCAGCAAGCAGACATGTTTTTCAGCTATCTACTTGATTTTCTTGTCTAGTAAGTTTAGAGTCCTGTTCATGCGATCTCAGCCTCTCTTCCGCGATCACCCCGTCGCCGCGCTTGCCGTCATCTGTCTGTCCGTATTCGTCATCAGTGTTGACACCACGATCGTCAACGTTGCCCTGCCCACGCTGTCGCGTGAGCTTGGCGCCGACACCGCCCAAATGCAGTGGATCGTCGACGCGTACACCCTGGTCATGTCGGGTCTGTTGCTGTCGGTCGGCAGTCTGTCCGACCGCTACGGTAGACGCGGCTGGCTCAGCGCCGGACTGGCGCTATTCGCGATCACCTCCGCCATTGCGGCGCAGGTGAATTCGGCGGATGCGCTGATCGCGGCACGTGCGGCCATGGGTGTCGGCGCGGCCGTGATCTTCCCGACCACGCTGGGACTGATCACGAACATCTTCACCGACCCGGTACACCGCGCCAAGGCGATCGGTGTGTGGGCGGCCATGGTCGGTGTCGGGGTGGCCGTCGGGCCGATCAGCGGTGGCTGGCTACTCGACCACTTCTGGTGGGGCTCGATCTTTCTGGTGAATGTTCCGACTGCGATGGTGGCCATCGTCGGCGGTCTCCTGTTCGTGCCGACCTCCCGCGACCCGGCCACGCCACCAGTCGACCTGCCCGGGTTGCTGCTGTCGGCGGTCGGGGTAACCGCGTTGGTCTACACCGTCATCGAGGCGCCCAGGTGGGGATGGAGCAGCACCCGGACCGCGACAGGTTTCACACTGGCCGCAATCGTTCTCGTCGCCTTCGCGCTGTGGGAGCGGCGCAGCGCTTATCCGATGCTCGACGTGACGGTGTTCTTCAACCGTCGATTCTCCGGCGGCAGCCTGGCCGTGACGGCAGGGTTTCTGACGCTGTTCGGATTCATCTTCGTCATCACCCAGTACTTCCAATTCATCAAGAACTACAGCGCATTCGAAGCCGGAGTGCGCCTATTGCCGGTAGCCATCTCGATCGCAGTGGCCAGCATCGTGGGGCCGCAACTGGTCGAACGCGTCGGCACGACCGCCGTCGTCACCGGAGGGCTGGCCGTGTTCGCGGCCGGCCTGGCGTGGGCCTCCACAGTCGACGGGACGACCCCCTATCGCGAGATCGCCACGCAGATGCTGCTGCTCGGCGGCGGCCTCGGCCTCACGACGGCGCCGGCCACCGAGGCGATCATGGGATCGCTGTCAGCCGACAAAGCAGGCGTCGGCTCGGCCGTCAACGACACCACCCGTGAACTCGGCGGAACGCTGGGCGTGGCCATCGTGGGCAGCGTCTTCGCATCGCTCTATTCCGGTCGGCTCGGCTCGTCCTCAGCGCTGACCGGCTTACCGGTCAATGTCCGCTCGGCGATGCAGCACTCAATGGCGGTGGCGCACCAGGTGATCGAACGATCCCCAGCAGGACGTATTGCGGGGGTGAGGGAGGCGGTCAACCACGCATTCCTCGACGGCCTTCAGATCGGATCGCTGGTCTGCGCCGGGATCGCGTTGGTCGCCGCCGGCGTCGTGGCCGTGCTGCTGCCGGCGCGGGCCGCGCAAACACCGTCTTCTGCGGCCACACCAGAGCTGACCGAAGCGATCGAATTATCCAACTAGGGAAGGAAATCCAATGGCACGCCCTCGTGTCCTGGTAACCGGCGCCACCGGCAGGATTGGTAGCGCGGTCACCGCCCAACTATTGCAGCAGGGGATCACAACTCGCGCCTTGGTGCATCGCGACGATGCGCGCAGTGCCCGGTTGCGGGCCTCCGGCGCTGAAGTCGTGGTCGGCGATATGTTTGATATCCGCCAAATTCAGGCGGCAACCGACGGAATCGACCGGCTGTACTTCAACCCGCCGTACCATCCACACGCGCTCGATAGCGCGGTTGCCTTTGCCGTGGCTGCGCGGCGGTCAGGTGTGGAAGCGGTGGTGGCACTTGGCCAGTGGCTGGCCAGCCCCGAGCACCCGTCGCTGATGACTCGGCAGGCATGGTTGACCGACAAGCTGTTCGAGCTTCTGCCCGACACCGCCCACGTTGCAGTCGATCCCGGCTACTTCGCCGACAA
>NZ_JBAPPI010000337.1:0-6935 GCF_049280035.1 Mycobacterium sp.
TCACCAACGAGCACACCGGCCACGGCATGTTCGTCAGCATCGAAAATGTAGAGACGTTTTAGCCGACCACGCGGCGTATCCTATGTCGAGTACGGCGCGATTTCCGGGGCCGGCCGCCAGTCGTGAACGATCACGCGTTGCTCAGCGCAGGGCCCGGGCTGCCGCCGTAGCAACATCACCTCGCAGATACGCGATCGGTGGATCGTCTCGCGGGTCGATCGCGCTCGTGAACAGAATGACGTAGGTATCCGAGCCCGGGTCCATCCACAGCGAGGTTCCGGTAAAGCCTGTGTGGCCGAAGCTGCCAATGGGAAAGATCATGCCTCGCGTGCCGGAATAGGCGGTATCGATATCCCAGCCGAAGCCACGCAGGTTTTGTCCCCTGATCGCCGGATAGTGCGGAGCGAGCAGCGGATCATATGTGTTTGGTGTCTTCGCGATGGCTTCTCGGGTGGCGTTGTTGGCTGCCTCGACTTGTTGAGCGGTATGTCCGGGCTGCTCCGGAGTTGTCATCAACTCCAGCGTCGCTTGCGTCAGTGGGAACTTGCTCGGGCGGCCCGCGAGCCGATCAAGCAGGGCCTGCGCATAGATGCTGACATCGTGCGCCGTCGAGAACACACCGGCATGCCCGGCCACTCCCCCCATGCGGCGCGTCGTCGGGTCAAACACAACGCCCCGGAGCAGGGAACCAAAATCGGGATTCTTGCCCGGATCGTTCCTGCTTTCGTCGTCATGTGTCGTCGGTGCGGTCCGCGACAACAGACTCGTGCTCCACGCACCCGCAGGACAAACGCCCGGCATGCCCCCTATCGGCGCAGGCGCCCAGGCAATCGCAGATCCTCGCATCACATGTGGACCACATGCTTTGGCCGGGGGAAGGTAGCGGGTTTCTTCCATGCCAAGCGGCCCAAATACGTTTTGCTGAACGTAAACGTCTTCTGGCTCGCCAGTGAGTTTCTCGATCAGCGCGCCAAGCAGAATGAAGTTGATGTCTGCGTAGTTGAAAAACTCACCGGGAAGCGACTGCAGCGGCGTGGTGAGGGCACGGAGAATGCCTTCTGGTTTGTCCGCTCCGCCCAGTCCCCACGGATCGTCGAGGCGCACGTCTTCCGGTTCGCCTGACGTGTGCGTCAGCAACATGCGAACCGTCACCTTTGCCCGCTGTGGATCGTTCGCCGTGTTGAAGTCAGGCAAATACTTCTGCACGGGATCGTCGAACTGAACCTTGCCGTGTTCGTAAAGCTGCATGACGGCGGTCGCGGTGGCGAGGCACTTCGTCAACGACGCGATGTCGAAGATCGTGTCCTCGGTCATCGGCTCTGCGGGTGCGGGCGATCCATCTAGCCCCGGTTCGCCGGCAAGCTTGCGCGAGCCATAAGCCTGATGGAAGACGACGTTGCCACCATGCCCGATCACCACCACGCCACCTGGCACCGTTCCTGCCGCAATCGCATCGTTCATCTGCTTGGAGACCGATGCGAAGTCCGGTGCGGGAGCCGTATCGGGCGCCGGCGACGCAGGCGCGGGAGCCGAATCTGGCGCCGGCGTAGACATGGGAACCGCAACTGGCGCCGGCGTTGCCTGCGCGCTGTCCCTTCGCGCTGTCTGGGCTGCATAGCCACACGAGGAAGCCGCCGCGAGGGTAAGCAAGACAATTCCAACAGCAATTGCTCTTCGCCCAGATTGCACCGTCACCTGCTTGTGCTCCTCGGTGCCACCCGACCCGCACCGGAACTCTGTTGCGGTCGTGTCGTCGCCGTGAATATGGCCCTGCTGCCGTCATGAGCACCGCTCACGCCAACATCGTGTCACCACTAGCCAGCCAGCATGCGCCATATCGCCGCTGCGATCCGGCGCGCGGGTAGCGCGCAGTGGCCCGACCACCCGTGGGTAGCCCACGTAGTTTCGTCAGCGCCGAAAATGTAGAGACGTTTTAGCCATTGGTGCAAGAACTGCGCCGTTCATTGACTGCAATCACGACAGTTAGAACGCAGTTAGAATCCGTCCATGCCCGACGCGACGCCCGGTCTTCGCCTGAAGGTACTCGCCCCGGGGCTGCATCAACTGGCGACAAAGTGCGAGAAGGTCAGCGGTGAGCTGGCCGCCGACGCCAAGCCGCCGTCCATGTCCACGTCCGGCTGGCAATCCAGCGCCGCCACGGCGCAGACGGCGGCTGCGCGAGCAGGCAAAGACCTGTCCGGGATCGCGACGCGGATCACGACGCGGGGCGCGTACTACAACAAGGCGGGCACCGCCTACACGCAGACCGACGAGCACGGCGCCAGGCTTTTGGCCGGACTGGGTCACTAATGCCCGCCGCACCGCGCTGGCCGACACTGTCGCAGCTGCGGGGCTCCGACTACTCATACTTCGCCCAGCTCGCCGGCTTCCTGGAGGGGATTGCCCCTAAGGCGCAAAACGCGCTGGAGGAGTTGGCCGAGGATGTGAAGCGCCCCGGCGGGGCCGACTGGGAGGGCCAGGCCGCCGACGCAGCGATCGCCCAGGCGGGATCGGACCTGGTGAAGGCGCGCCCGGTCATGTGGAGCTGGGACGACGTGGCAATGTCTGCCCGAGGCTGGCAGGGCGAGTTGGAAGCCGGGACGCGCACGGCACTGGATGCCGTAGATGACGCCGAGCGCGACGGCTTCGAGGTGGGCGAGGACTATTCGGTCACCGACACCTATGACGCCGAAACCGAAGAAGAGTACGACGAGCGCCTGGAGGAAGCCGAAGCGCACGCTGGCTTCATCGGCCACCGGGTCGGGACGCTGGTTAGTAACGAGTCGCGCATCAACGGTGAGCTGAAGGCGATGACCGCCGGGTGGGGGACACTGAGCTTCAAGCAAGGTGGGGGCGCCGGCGGGCAGCCGGGCGATGATGACAACGAGCGTGGTCCCACCATCGTTGGACCGGGAACCAACCCGGTAGAGGAGAACCACAACGGCTCCCCCTATGACTTGGGCGTGACAATTCCCGGGACGGGAATCTTGATCACCGGCGACCCTGAGACCGGCAGGCCGAAGCTCATCATTCCCGGGACAAAGTGGAACGGCGACAACCCATTTCCGACTGATCCGGGTTACCGCCCGCTTCCCACCGGCGCCGCAGTCGGTCCGAACGGTCAGCAATATGCGTTTTACAGCATTAAGCCGTATGGGCCGGGCACCAACCCTAAGGACTACATCGCGCCGGAGTCGCACGTGCAAAATCTTGCGGACCCGACGCACGACCTGGGGCCCCTCCGGGGCACTCTGCTCTCAGGTGGGACGGCCGGTATCTCTCAAGCCAGTGGAGTGTATGACCCGGCGACCCAACGGATGATGATCGTTGGCAACATCGGGTCGGATGGCCAGCGCGCGTTATGGGCGTCCGCCCCCATCAAACCGGGCGACTCTCCTAATGCGTGGATGAACAGCATGCGGCAGGCGGGGACGTTCAACAATCTCGGCGCGGGTGATCGCGAGGCTCAGATCGTGGCCCTGCCGAAAGGCGGTTATCTGCTGACCAGCGCCAGCAACGGTCAACAGGTAGTCGGCGTGGCGTCGGCCACCCCGGACGGCTTGCTCAACGCGTCGCCGCACCCACGGACCGGTCCTGGCCTGATTCCCAGTCCCGGCAACCAACCGGCTGTCCCTTACGGTCCGACCGTCACAGAGGTGGACGTTCTGCCCAACGGACAAGAGCAGGTCACCATGCGAGTGAGCACCTGGCCCACCCCGCAAGGCTGGCCGAGCGGACCCGGTGCTCCGCCCCCGCCCTATCATCCGCACACCTACACAACGACATTCGACATCAACCCTTGACCCAAGGAGGATTCGATGGGCACGGCCGCTGATCGCATAGCTCGGGTTCTCGCCGCCGGGATCGTCGCCGCGGCACTGGCCGTCGCGGGAGCCCCCCCGCGTGCTGCCGCGCTACCGCCGGGCTTTCCCAGCCTGAACGATTTCGCCCCCGCCCCAGTCGACAACTACATCACGACCGGTCCCAAAGGACCGGGAAGCTGGGTGAATTTCTCCACTCCCTACAACATCGAGTGCCAATTCGACGCCGCGGGTTCTTCGCAAGCGCTTCATTGTGACGGAGACATGCCTGGAATGGACAATGCTCCGTATGCCCAGGGTTCCCCGGTGGACGGCTGGTGCTTGATCGGCACCGTGCGTAGCCAAAGTTCTGGCAGCGTGCGGCTGAACCGTGAATCGGTGAGTTGCCCTGCCGGCCCCTTTTCCTCCGGCGCATTGTTAAACCCCGGGCAGAAGGTGTCGTCCCAGAACGTGACGTGCGCCGTCGGCGACGACCAGCTCGTCGCGTGCCTGGACACCAACTCGGGGCAACACGGGTTCGTGGTGAAACCGTCTGGGAGCGAAGCGTTTTAGGCATCGCCCCGTCGCGTGCTGCCGCGCTACCGCCGAGCTTTCCCAACCTCGACAGCTTCGCCCCGGCACCGGTACCTCGGGGTTCCGCTTGGAACGTGAGCTGACCAACTGCCCAATCGGCTCGTTCAACTCCGGCACACTGCTGAATGTCGGGCAGAAGGTGTCGTACCAGAACGCGACATGTGCCGTCGGCGGTGACGGGCTGGTTGCCTGTCTGGACACCAGCCTCGGGCAGCACGGGTTTGCGCTCAAGCCGTCGGGCAACGTGACGTTCTAGGTCGCTCGGCGCAGCAGCCTGGGCCTAGTCTGACGCTCGTGGACTTTCGGGTATTCGTTGAACCGCAGCAAGGCGCCAGTTACTCCGACCAGCTCGCGGTCGCACAGAGCGCCGAGGCGTTGGGATTTTCCGCGTTCTTTCGGTCCGACCACTATGTGGCGATGAGCGGCGATGGACTGCCCGGCCCGACCGACTCCTGGGTGACGTTGGCCGGCATCGCCCGCGAGACGTCGTCGATCCGGCTGGGCACATTGGTCACCTCGGCAACATTTCGCCATCCCGGCCCGCTGGCCGTCGCGGTCGCCCAGGTCGACGAGATGAGCGGCGGGAGAGTCGAATTCGGAATCGGTACAGGTTGGTTCGAACGGGAGCATGTGGCCTATGCGATCCCCTTCCCGCCGCTGCGCGAGCGATTCGCCCGACTCACCGAGCAGCTCGAATTGATTACCGGCCTGTGGACCGCACCGGTCGGGGAAAGCTTCGACTACGCGGGCACTCATTACGCGGTCAACGACTCGCCCGCTTTGCCGAAGCCGGTGCAACGGCCTCATCCACCGATCATCATCGGCGGGACGGGCGCCAACCGGACACCGGCGCTGGCCGCGACGTTCGCCGACGAGTTCAACGTGCCCTTCGCCTCGTTGGACGCCGTCAAAACCCAAATCGAGCGAGTCCGCGAAGCGGTCGACTCGGTCGGTCGGCCGGCCGATGCGATGACGTATTCCGCAGCGTTTGTGGTGTGCGCTGGACGTGACGATGCGGAGATCAGCCGCCGAGCTGCCGCCATCGGGCGCGACGTCGACGAGCTGCGGTCCAATTCTCCGCTGGTGGGCACGCCCGACGAGATTGTCGACCAGCTCGGATCGTTCGCGGACTTTGGCATGCAGCGGGTATATCTGCAACTGCTGGACCTGTCCGACCTCGAGCACCTGGGGCTTTTCGCCGATCGGGTTATCCGGCAGCTCTGAGGTCTTCGCCGGAAGCGACGCGTCGGCCGGATTTCAGTAGCATCGGGGCCGTGACAGGCTTTGGTTCTTCGGGTCCTCCAGACGACCCGAGCGATCGGCCGACACGGATGGCCAATTACGGCGCGGTCGACCCGCAGCCGCCGGGTTTTGACGCCTACCCGAATTACTCCGGGCCTGCTGAACCGGAATCGCCGCCGGCTCCCTGGTATCGGAATCGCTCGTTGCTGGCCGTGTGGGCCACGATGGTTGCGATCCTGGTCGTGCTGATCATCTACGGCCTCATCCAGATGTCGCACGGCGGCGGCGGCGAAACGTCGACCATCACGCCGTCAACGACACCCACCCGGTCGTCCACACCCACCCCGTCAACAACAACGCCGCCGGCGACGACCACCACCCCGCCACCACCGTCCTCGTCGCCCGAGGAGCAGCCGTCGGATGGCAACGCTCCGCCTCCGGCCCAGGCCCCCCCGCCGGCCGAGCCCCCGCATCACCACCATGTGCCGCACATTCCGTCGACAATCACGTTGCCGCACACCGTGATTACGCTGCCGCACGGTTTCTAAGGCGCGGCGGCTCAAGCCGCGGTTGCGAATCCGCCAAACTTCACCGCTAGGATCAGCGCCCGTGACGGGCCACGGACCTCCAGACGACCCAAGTGAAGCGCCGACCGGCCAGTACAACTACGGCGACGACGGACAGCCCGATGCCGGGTCGACTCCGTGGTATCGCAAGCCGGCCACTCTGATCGGCTTGGGCGCACTCGTTGCCATCCTGATCGCGCTGGTGATCTATGGAATCGTCGAGCTGACCCGGGGCGGCAGCTCCACGTCCCCGGCTACATCGTCGACGACGCCGTCCGCGGTCGGCACCACGCCGCCGACCACCACCTCTTACCCAAGCAGCGAAACGACGACTCAGCCGATCGCCCCCGCTCCGACGACCACGGCGCCGGCCACCACACCGCCGACGAGCACGAGCATCGACGACGGTCACCGTCACCATCGCCATCACGACGGCGGTATGCCGTAGCCGTGCACCGTCGGTAGGATCACTCTCCGTGGGGGGCAGCAGACCACCATTCGACCTCGACGGTTACTCGGAGCACGATTTGAGCCTCGGCGGGCACCAGGACGAGCTCTTCGGTACCGCCGAGACGTCGTCGCCCTGGTTTCTCAAACCGTGGGTGCTGGCGCTGTGGGGCCTGGCAGTAGTGATTCTGATCGGGATCATCGTCTACGGCCTCATCATCTTGGCCACCGGCAACGGGGGCGGCGGACCAGCCACCACGCGGCCGTCGGCAACCACATCGCACTC
>NZ_JBAPPI010000338.1:0-6675 GCF_049280035.1 Mycobacterium sp.
GAGTTCCTGCACGGCCATCGCGCCGTCGGGGTAACTCTTGGTCACCCTATCCAACACAATCTCGGCCATCGAGTTATCCCTTCACAGCGCCGGAGGTCAACCCAGCGACTATCCGTCGTTGGAAGACTAGAACAAAAACGATAATCGGGACCGTGATCACCATTGCGCCGGCCGCGATCGATCCGGTTGGCTCCTCGAATTGCGAACTGCCGGTGAAGTTGGCGATTGCCACCGGCGCAGTGATCGCAGCCTTGGTGGCGGTCAACGACAAAGCGAGCAGCAGATCGTTCCAGGCGAAGATGAACACCAGAATCGCGGCGGTCACGATTCCCGGTGCTGCCAGCGGGGCGATTACCTTCCGGAATGCCTGTCCGGCTGTGGCGCCATCGATTTTGGCCGCTTTCTCCAGGTCCCACGGGATCTCCCGGAAGAACGCCGACAGCGTGTAGATCGCCAGCGGTAATGCGAACGCGATGTAGGGAACGATCAGCCCGGGCCAGGTATCGAACAGCCCGATCCGCCGCTCGATATCGAACAGCGGGGTGACCAGGGAGATCGCCGGGAACATCGAAATCAGCAGCACGGCACCGATCAACAACCGCTTGCCGGGAAAGGCCAACCGCGCCACCGCATATGCCGCCATCGCTCCGACCACCACCGCGATAATCGTGGTGAGCACGCCGATTCCGACGGAGTTGATCAGGGCCAAGCTGAAGAAATCGCCCCGGAAGATTCCCAGGTAGTTGTCGAAGGTCACCGACGACGGAATCAGCTTGCCGTCCTTGACCGTTGACGTTGGCTTGAGCGACAGGCTGAGAATCCACAACACCGGGAACAGCGCATACAGCAGCACCAGGGTGTCGATGACCAGCCAGGCCGTCGCCCGTCGGAAACCCACCCGCCCGGTCACGGCTCAGCGCCCATCGCCGTCGACGCCCGGCGCCGATGCGCCGAACACCTTGATGAACATGAACGCGATAACGGTGACGCATCCGAAGATCAGCACCGAAATCGCCGACCCGAGACCTACATTGAAGCCTTTGAAGAGGTTGTCGTAACCAAGGATCGACACCGAGTCAGTGTTGCCGGCGCCACCGGTGAGCACGTAGATGCTGTCGAAAATCCGGAACGCATCCAGCGTGCGGAACAGCAGAGCTACCAGGATCGCCGGCTTGATCAGTGGCAAGGTGATCTTCATCAGCCGGCGCCATGCGCCGGCGCCGTCGACCTGCGCCGCCTTTAGCAAGTCGTTGGGCACCAGCGCCAAACCGGCCAGAAGCAGCAATGCCATAAACGGCGTCGTCTTCCAAACCTCGGCGAGGACCACGATGCCCAGCGACGGAATCTGGTGAGTCAGCGGTGCGCTCGCTTGCGGTAGCAGGTTGGCCAGATAGCCAGTGCCCGGGGTCCAGGCGTAGTACCAGCTATAGGACGCGACCACCGTGACGATGCCGTAAGGGATGAGCACCACGGTGCGGACCAGGCCCTTGCCGATCAGCGTGCGGTGCATCACCAACGCCAGCGCCAGGCCCAGCACGAATTCGATCGACACCGAGACAACCGAGATCGCCAGCGTCACCGCAAGTGCCGTCCACCAATACCGGTCAGTCAAGACCGTTTGGTAGTTGCCGAGCCCGATGAACTTGGTGTCGTTCGGAGCGGTCAAGTTATTGCGCTGCAGGCTCAGCCAAATCGCGTACCCGATCGGATATGCGGTGACGGCCAGCATGAGCGTCGCCGCAGGCGCGACCAGGACGTACGCCAGTCGCCGCTCCGATCTCCGGTTCACGGTGTGCGTGGCGCTAGAAGTCACGGCAGCAGGCCCCGGCCGTCGATGGCCTTTTGCACCTGCACAGTGAGGTTGTCGGCCGTCTTCTCCGGGTCAATCTCGTTGATCGGACTCAGCGTGGCTGACATCCGAGTGGACACCGCCTGGTAGACCGGCGTCGCGATCCGCGCAGCGGCGTTGGTGAGTTGTTGACGAATGATGTTGTACATCGGGTACTTCGCCTGAAATTGCGGGTCGGAGTACAGCGAGGTCCGCGCCGCGGGCAGGCCGCCTTGGAGCGCGATGTACTTTTCGTTTTGCACGTCGCGCAAGCATCGGATCGCTTGGTAGGCCTCGGCTTTATGACGCGTCGTCTTGGCTACCGCCAGGTTCAGCCCGCCGATCGTCACCTTGGCCGGCTGGCCCGGCTGCACACCGGGATAGGGGGCGAAACCGAACACCTTTTTGCTGGCGTCGTAGGCCGCGCGGAACTGCTGGTCGGTCGGCACGAATGCGCCCACGTTGTTGATGCTGCCGGCCAGGTCGGGACGGCGGTTGAGCGGCAGAAACGCCACGCCGCCTTTCACCGCGTTCTCCAGCACGGACGCCAGCGCGTATGGCCAGTTGACCTCCAACGCGGACTTACCCTGCTCGAACGCCAACCGGGAAGTGCCCGCGTCGCTCCGGGTGATCGATGGGTCGGCACCGAGCGCGGTGGCCACCGACTTGAGGATCCGCAGAGCACTGACGGTGGCAGTACGGTGTGCAGGCGTATCGGTCAGCGTGACCTTGTGGCTGTCGTCGGACAGCACCTGGCCACCCGCACTTTCCAGCAGCGTGTTGAACCACACCACCAAACCCTCACCCTGGCTGGCCTGTACGCCGATCCAGCTGGGTTTGCCTGCGGCGTGCAACCGGGTTGCCTGGTCTACCATCGCGTTCCAGGTTGTGGGCGGCTCGTCCATCAAATCAGGCCGGTACCAAAGCAATTCGGTATTAGTGGTGATGGGCGCGGCATAGCGCCTGTGCTTCCAGGTGGCCGTGGCAAGCGGCCCCGGCAGGGTGTCGGTGGTGGCGTCGGCCTCGGCGCGGCCGGCCGGGTCATCCGACAACGGCAACGCCCAGCCCGCTTCAGCGAACTCCGCCGTCCAGATCACGTCCAGCGCCATTACGTCCACAGAGCGATCGTTAGCGCTCAGCCGGCGGGCCAGTTGCAGGCGCTGATCGTCAGAGGAGCGGGGCAAGCTGAACTGCTGGATGGTGAACCGTCCGCCGAACTGCTCGGTGCAACGCTTGGCTACCGCAGCGAACGTCGCGGCGCCGCTGGCCGGGGTGTAGAAGCTGATCACCCGCCCGTTGTCGCGGGAGCCGCATGCCGATACCACCGCCGCGGTGGATAGTGTCGCCAGCGCGACCGCGCTCAGCCGGACTGCGCGCCCGCGGCGACTCGCCACCACTGAGTCCTTTCTTCGGGTCGCTGTCTTCCGGTCGTCGATTGTCTCGCGCCAGACCGTAGAGGCAGGCGCGCGATGTGCAACACGTCGGGTAACGGCCGCCCAGCCGTCGAGTCAGATTGCCAAGCGGGCCAGTAGGTCGCGGGCCCGCTCCGCGTTTTGCGGGTCGCAGAGCACGTCGTAGCGGCCGGCGACCAACTGCAGCGTCGAACTGAAATCCCGAGTACCACGCGCCATCGCATATGGGACCGCGGATGTGATCAAGCCGAAGAACACCCCGGCGATCAGGCCGGTCATCAACGCCGCCCACGGGTTAGGACTGAAGAACCCCAGCACCAAGCCGATAAAAAGACCCAGCCAGGCGCCGGTGAGCACACCGCCGCCGAGCACTTTCGGCCAGGTCAGCCGCCCGGTGACCCGTTCGACCTGCATCAGGTCGACACCGACGATCGTCACCTGTTGCACGGGGAACTGCTGCTCGGACAGGTAGTCGACGGCACGCTGCGCTTCGGCGTAGGTCGGGTAAGAGCCGACCGGCCAGCCTTTTGGCGGCGTCGGTAATCCGGGGGCGCGCCGGCTCGCGGTCGGGGTGCCAGGTGTGGCACCGGGAACCTGTCCGGGCTGGAAGGGACTGGTCATGGTCTCATTGTCCTCTGCCGAGCCCTTTGAGCATCGGCTCGGTGCGGCCCGGCGCCCCGGCGGGTCGACCACCAGCACAAACGGAGCCTCTGGGCGCGCGGCCGCTGCTCGGTCCGGGCCGTTCACGCTGCGGTCACGCTAGGTTGAACAACATGACAGTTCAGGGCGGCAACTTCGGCGAGGACGCCCACGACGACGCAAAGCAGCCTCCGCAGGGCCCGCACGCACGCCCGTTCGGGCAGGACTTCATCCCGCCCGCATACGCGGAACGACCGCCCGCCCAGCCCGAGCCGAACGCTCCGCACTATCCGCCGCAGTCGGGGCCGGTTCCGCCATGGGACCCGCCGCCCCCTGGCTATCCGCTGCCAAGCCAGCCGCCGAGCGGTTACGGTCCGCCCAGGTATCCCGACCCCCCGCCTTACGGCGCTCCGTCATACCCCCCGCCACCGCCGCCATTCGGCCCCTCTTATCCACCACCGGGCTATGGCGGTGGCGGATACGGCGGACCACCGCTATATCCCGGCCCTTATGACCCGTATCAATCACGTTCGCAGGAAACCAATGGGCTGGCGATCGGGTCGTTGATCACCTCGATTGCGGGTGTCGTGCTCGGCATTCCGCTGAGCCTGTTCTGCTGGCTAGGAGTCCTGATTCCCATCGTCGGCGCCGCGCTCGGGGCCGTCGCGCTCAATCAGATCAAGCGAACGGGCCAGCAGGGTCGCGGGCTTGCCATCGCTGGGATCGCGGTCGGCGCAACTGCGGCGGTGCTGCTGGTGATCTTCGTCATCGCGGTCATGGCGGCGTTCACCTCCCCGTCGCTGCGGTGACCCTTGGCTAGGGTTTGTCCGGAACGAACGGGCCGGACTGACGCCGCATACCCGCCGCACGGCCCTTAGCGGCGATCACCAAGGCCATCTTGCGGCTGGCTTCGTCGATCATCTCGTCGCCGAGCATCACCGCTCCCCGGGCACCACCCGCGGCGGAGGTGTGCCATTCGTAGGCCTCCAGAATCAACTCCGCGTGGTCGTACTCCTCTTGGCGCGGACTGAAGATCTCGTTGCCGGCGGCAATCTGATCGGGGTGCAATACCCACTTACCGTCATAGCCCAGGGCCGCCGACCGGCCCGCCACCCGCCGAAACGCCGCCACGTCACGAACTTTCAGGTAGGGGCCGTCGACCGCGGCAATGCCGTGCGCACGGGCGGCTACCAGGATGGTCATCAGTGCGTGGTGATAAGCGTCGCCGACGTCGTAGCCCTCGGGCTGTTCGCCGACCACCAGCGTGCGCATATTGAGGCTGGCCATCAAGTCGGCGGGGCCGAGCACCAGAGCCTGCACCCGTGGCTCGGCAGCGATCGCATCGACGTTCATCAGCCCGCGGGCGTCTTCGATCTGCGCGTCGATGCCGATCTCTCCAAGCGGAAGCCCGTGAACCGTCTCCAACTGGCTCAGCAGCAGGTCGAGCGCCTGAATGTGGGAGACATCGGAGACTTTAGGCAGTACAACAACATCGAGCTTGGCGTCGGCCGCGGCGCCGACGGTGGAAACCACCTCGATGATGTCGGCGTGCGTCCACGGTGTGGTCCAGTCGTTGACCCGAACGCCGCGCAACTGCCCGGCCCATCCGGGCTCGACAAGTGCGGCGGCCACCCGGGTGCGGGCCGCGGCCTTCGCATCCGGCGCGACGGCATCCTCCAGGTCCAGGAAGACCTCATCGGCGGGAAGGCTTTTGGCCTTGTCGATCATCTTCTGGCTGCTACCCGGTACCGACAGGCAGGTGCGGCGAGGTCGATAGGCGTTGGTCACCATTCACTCACCCTTCTTGAATACCCTGTGCACCATGGCCTCGATCAACAGGGTGTACGCTGCGCGGCTGGCGCGGTTGATGGTGTTGGGCCCGATGGGCGAGTCCCTGGGTCGAGTGCGCGACGTGGTGGTCAGCATCAGCATTGTCCGCCAGCAACCCCGCGTCCTTGGACTCGTCGTCGAAATGCTCTCGCGCCGAAGAATTTTCGTGCCGATTCTGCGGGTCGCCGCGATCGAACCCAACGCGGTGACGCTCAACACCGACAGCGTGTCGCTGGGCCGGTTCGAGCAACGGCCCGGCGAAGTGCTGGTGCTGGGGCAAATCATGGACACCAAGGTGCGGGTCAATGACCCGGAATTGCCAGAGCTCGCCGACACCGAGGTCGTCGTCACCGACCTGGGTTTGGAGCAGACTCGAACCCGCGACTGGATGGTCACGCGAGTCGCGGTGCGCGTCCCCAGAAGATTTGGCCGGCGCAGCAATGCCCACATCGTGGGCTGGCGAAACGTGCAGGGACTGACCCCCTCGGCGCTGGCGCTGCCCGGCCAGGGCGTGGCGCACCTACTGGAACAGTTCGAAAAGTGGCGGCCGATCGATGTGGCCGAGGCAGTGCGTGAGCTGCCGCCGAAGCGGCGCTTCGAGATCGCCAGCGCACTGGATAACGACCGGCTGGCTGACATTTTGCAAGAGCTGCCTGAGGAGGAACAGGCGGACTTGTTGATGCAGCTGGGCGACGAACGCGCAGCCGACGTGCTCGAGGAGATGGAACCCGATGACACCGCCGACCTCCTCGGCACGATGAATCCGACGCTGGCCGAGCGGCTGCTGCGCCAGATGGATCCGGAGGAGTCCGACCCGGTGCGCCGCCTGCTGAAACACTCACCCGATACTGCGGGCGGTTTGATGACTTCGCGACCGGTGGTACTGACCCCGGATACCTCGGTCGCTGAGGCGCTGGCCCGGGTCCGCGATCCCGACCTGACCGCGGCGTTGTCGTCGCTGGTGTT